>CAITXW010000314.1 GCA_903896425.1 uncultured beta proteobacterium
GTATCGCACCGTCTCGGCGCCTCCGCCCATCTGATGCAGCCACGCGCCAAAGCCATGCGCGAACACCGTCGCCTGCCGATTCCCACCAGTTGCCTGTATTCGCTCAGCGACGGGGTTGTGCCACCGCAGGAGGCGACGATCGATGGCGACCCGGCGCTGCATGAAAACATCCAGGTGCCGGGCAGCCACGTCGGTCTGGGCTTTAATGGCATCGTGATGGCCATCGTCGCCGACCGGTTGGCCCAAGCCGAAGGCGATTGGAAACCGTTTGCTCCGCAAGGGCTGCTCGGACACGTGTACCGCGCCACCACACGTGCCCTGCCAAGCGCAGAAATACCCGCAACCTGAATCGGGACAGGGAGGAAAACCATGAGACAACTCAGCGAACACGATGCCGCGTTCATCTACTCAGACAACGCGCACACCAATTCCAACGTTACCCTGCTGCACATTTACGACCAGTCGACCGCGCCGCGCGGCGTGGTGCGCTTCAAGCACATCCTGACGCAAATCGAAAGCCGCTTGCACCGCCTGCCCAATTTTCGCGAGCGCATCCTGCGCGTGCCGCTGGACCTGGACTACCCCTACTGGATCGAGGACGACAACTTCAACCTCGATTACCACGTGCGCCACATCGCCCTGCCCAAGCCGGGTGACTGGCGCCAATTCTGCATTCAGGCCTCGCGCATCCACACCCGCCCGCTTGATCTGCAGCGCCCGCTCTGGGAGCTGTACGTCATCGAGGGGTTGGACAGCTTTCTGGATCTGCCGGTGGGCAGTTTTGCCGTGCTGCTCAAGGTGCACCACGCAGCCATCGACATTGCCCACGGCAATGAGATCACAGGGTTACTGCACGACCTCTCGCCCGACTCACCGGCCCCGGCTCCGGCGGCCCCCTGGTTCCCCGAAGCGCCGCCCGGCAATGCGGCTTTGCTGGCGCGTGCCGGGCTCAATTTCGCGACTTTTCCGCTGCGCATGAGGCAGCCCTTGAGCACCGGTTGGACCGCGCTGAAATCGGCTATGGGCACCTTTGTCGGCGAGTTCACGGGGCGCTCTTACCCGTTTCCCATGACCCGCTTCAATACCGAGGTTTCGGCGCACCGGGTCTTTGACACGCGCCGCTTTGCGCTGGCTGATTTCAAGGACATCCGCCAACTGGTGCCCCGCGCCAGCGTGAACGATGTGGTGCTGGCGGTGTGTGCCGGCGGTTTGCGACGTTACCTCGCGCTGCAGGATGAGTTGCCGGTGGAAAGCCTGGTTGCCGCCACCCCGATTGCCGTGCACTCCGGCAGGGAGAATGATGCCGGGGCCGAGTTTTCCTGGGCCCGCGTGGCATTGGGCACGCACCTGGAAGACCCGGTGAAACGCCTCAAAGCCATTCACGCCGACAGTTCGTCCTCCAAGACCATGGCGCAGGCCATCAGTGCGCGCGAACTCACCGCACTGGCCGAGAGCGCGCCTTCGGTTGCGATTGCAGCCAGCAGCCGCATGCTGCGCTCTGCGGCGTCACAACTGGGCGACTGGGCGCCGCTGGCCAACTGCGCCATCACCAGTGTGCCCGGTTCGCGCCTGCCGATGTACCTGCAAGGCGCCCAACTAACGTACATGTCGGCAATCATGCCGATCTCGGACGGCATGGGGCTGGTGTTTTCCGTCACCGGCTACAACGAATCCATGGTGATCTCGTTCACCGCCTGCGCCGAACAGATTCCAGACCCGGACGTGTTTGCCCAATGCCTGCGTGACAGCTTTCAGGAGTACCTGATGTTGGCCCGACCGTCAACGCATGGCAAGCCGCGCCCGGCGTTCAAACCAGCCGCCAAGAGCAGCCGCAAGCGCAAGCCCGTCGCCAAAGCCGTGGCTTGAACCGGGGTCGCCGGCGTGATGGCGCTGCGCCTGGGTTGAGGCGGCACGACGGGCCCCGCTCAGTCCTTTTTCAAGCGCAGCGCCAGTTCGTACAGCGCGTTGCGCGATTCGCCGCTGATCTCGGATGCCAGTTTGACAGCGGTTTTTAGCGGCAGATGGGGCAAAAGCAGTTCCAGCACGCGGCTGTCGGGTCCGCTCTGCGCTGCGGCGGGTGCCGGGTGCAGCACCAGCACAAACTCGCCACGCAAGCGATTGGCGTCATGCGCCAGCCAGGCCGGGAACGCTTCGGCGTTGACGGTGGCGATCTCTTCAAACTGTTTGGTTAACTCACGCCCGATCGTCAGTTGACGCGCCCCCAGGGTCACCAGTGCCGTGGCCAATGCTTCGATGCGGTGCGGTGCTTCCAGCATGACAACGCTGCGTGTCTCCGGGCGCAAGGCTTCGACTGCGCTGGCGCGCTCACCCGCTTTGCTCGGCAGGAAGCCGGCAAAGACAAAGGCGCCCGCTTGTGCATCGTCGTCGGCCAAGCCGGCGACACTGAGTGCGGCGGTTACGCTGCTGGCGCCGGGCAGCGGAATCGCGTGCAGCCCGGCCGCTCGCACGGCCGCAACCAGGCGTGCACCGGGGTCGCTGATGGCCGGTGTGCCGGCGTCGCTGGCGTAGGCCACGCGCTGACCCTGGCGCAGACGCTCAATCACGCTTTGCGCCGCCTGCGCCTCGTTGTGTTGGTGCACGGCCAGCAACTGGGCGCCGGTCTTGTCAATGCCGTAGGCGCGCAGCAGTGCCTGGGTGTGACGCGTGTCCTCGCACGCGATGACATCGGCGAGTTGCAGCACGTGCAGCGCGCGCAGCGTGATGTCGGCCAGGTTGCCGATCGGTGTGGCCACCATGTAAAGCGCGGCGGGCGGATAATTCTGGCCAGCAGCCGCATCGGATGCGGCGCGCAAGGCCAGGGCATAGGCGGCAGCGGGAGCGAAGGTCAATGGTTTTCCCTCAAAACAAGCTTGGTAGCGGCACCACCAAACAGGTCGGCGATGTGGCGGAAGACGCTGCCTTGCATTACCTGCAGCAGCGTGGTTTGCGCCTTCTTGAACGCAATTATCGGACGCCCGGGCGCGGCGGCGGAGAAATCGACTTGATCATGCGTGCGCCCGACGGTACCACCGTATTTGTCGAGGTGCGCCGGCGCCGCAGTGCCAGCCACGGCGGTGCGGCAGCGAGTGTTGGCGCCGTCAAGCAGCGGCGCATCGTCTTCGCCGCGCGCCATTACCTGATGCACTGGCGCGAGCCGCCGCCCTGCCGCTTTGATGTGGTCTCAGTCGAGCCCGCGGGAATCGAGTGGCTGCAGGCGGCGTTTGAGGCCTATTAAGCGCAGGTTAATTGGGGGCAAGTTATCATTGCACGATGCTTGAGCTCCGTATTCAACAACACTTTATCGACAGCGCCGACCTGAAATACCAGGCGGCGCAGGTTTTGAGCAAACCGATTGCTGCAGCCGTGCAGGCGATGCTGACCTGCGTTACCAGTGGCGGCAAAGTGCTGGCCTGTGGCAACGGTGGCTCCGCTGCCGATGCCCAGCATTTTTCGGCCGAGTTTGTCGGACGCTACGAGCGCGGACGGCCAGAACTCGCAGCCATTGCGCTGACGACGGACAGTTCGATCATCACGGCGATTGCCAACGACTACGATTTCAACGTCATCTTTTCGCGACAGGTGCGTGCGTTGGGGCAACCCGGTGACGTGCTGCTCGCGATCTCCACCAGTGGCAATTCAGCCAATGTGCTCGCGGCCATCGAGGCCGCACACGAGCGCGAGATGGTGGTGGTGGGCCTGAGTGGCCGTGGCGGTGGCAAGATGAGCCATGCGTTGCGCGACACCGACGTCCATATTTGCGTGCCGCATGAGCGCACGGCACGCATTCAGGAAGTCCATATTCTCGCCTTGCACTGCATCTGTGATGCGGTGGATGCCCAGTTACTCGGAGACCAGGAAATCCAACCATGAAAAATGCCACGCAAAGACTGTTAACGACACTCACCCTAAGCGCCTGCCTGGGCGCCGCCTTGAGCGCCTGCGCCCCGGTCATGGTGGGCGGTTTTGCCATGACCACCTTGATGGCAACCGACCGTCGCACCACCGGCACGCAGGTGGAGGACGAGGGCATCGAGTTGCGCGGCGCCAACCGCATCCGCGATAACCTGGGCGAGCGCGGCCACGTCAACATCACCAGCTACAACCGGCAGGTGCTTTTGAGTGGAGAAGTTTCCACCGCGCAGGACCGGCAACTGGTTGAGCAGGTCGTCGCCAAGGTCGATAACGTGCGCGCCATCGTCAATGAGCTTGTGGTTGCGGAGAACACCAGCTTGACGCAGCGCTCGTCTGACGCCCTGATCACCGGCAAGGTCAAGGCCAGTCTGGTTGATGCCAAGGACTTGTTTGCCACGGCCTTCAAGATCGTGACCGAACGCAGCACGGTTTACATCATGGGGCGCGTGACCCAGCGCGAAGCCAACCGTGCCGCCGATATCGCCCGCGGCGTAGACGGCGTCAAGAAAGTGGTTCGTATGGTCGATGTCATCAGCGAAGAAGAGCTGCAGGGCCTCACAACAAAGTAGCCCGCATGAAGCCGCAGGCGTAATGCGGGGACAACACTGCGGCCCACCCCGTATTGCGCTGTGCTCCATACGGGCTACGCGTCGCAATGACGCGCAGCTTTGCTACTTTAGTCTTTTGATCAGGCTCGACGTATCCCAGCGCCTTCCGCCCATTTGCTGCACATCGGCATAAAACTGGTCGACCAGAGCCGTCACCGGTAGCCGGGCACCGTTGCGCTTGGCTTCATCGAGCACCAGTCCCAGGTCCTTGCGCATCCAGTCCACGGCAAAGCCGAAGTCAAACTTGTCGGCCACCATGGTCTTGCCGCGGTTGTCCATTTGCCAGCTCTGCGCTGCGCCCTTGCCGATGACATCGAGCACCTGCGCCATGTCGAGCCCGGCGCGCTGACCGAAGGCAATCGCTTCGCTCAAGCCCTGCACCAGTCCGGCGATGCAGATCTGGTTCACCATCTTGGCCAGTTGCCCGGCGCCACTCTCACCGAGCAGCGTAAAGGCCTTGGAGAAAGCCATCGCCACCGGTTGCGCCGCATCAAAGGCGGCCTGTTCGCCGCCGCACATGACGGTCAGCAAGCCATTCTGTGCGCCGGCTTGGCCGCCTGACACCGGCGCGTCCAAAAATTGCAAGCCAAGGTTCCTGGCAGCAAGTGACAATTCGCGCGCCACGTTGGCCGATGCCGTGGTGTGATCAACCAACAAAGCGCCGGGCTTCATGCCGGCAAAGGCGCCGTCCGGTCCCAGCGCGACGCTGCGCAGGTCGTCGTCGTTACCGACGCAGCAAAAGATGATGTCAGCTTGCGCGGCTGCCAGTTTGGGCGTGGCTGCATGACCGGACAGTGCTTTGCCGCTGGTTGCGGGTGCAAACTCGGTGCACCAAGCCAGCGACTTGGCAGCACTGCGGTTGTAGACGGTGACCTGATGGCCAGCACGCGCCAGGTGAGCGGCCATTGGGTAACCCATTACACCCAGACCCAAAAAGGCGATTTGGCGCGAAGGAGTGGCTTCGTAGTTTTTTGGGTTGATGCTGTTCATATGATGGAGAGGTTTTCGGTACCGGCGCTCAAGTCCTGGGTCTTGCCGCGCTGGCTGTTGAGTTTGATCTGAAGGCGCAGGTCGTTGACCGAGTCCGCGTTGCGCAGGGCGTTTTCGTAAGTGATCTGGTTGGTTTCGTAAGCGTCGAACAGGGCCTGATCAAAAGTCTGCATACCCAGTTCCCGGCTCTTCTTCATGATCTCCTTGATCTCGGAGACTTCGCCTTTGAAGATCATGTCCGAAATCAGCGGCGAGTTCAGCATGACTTCGACCACCGCAACGCGTCCCTTGCTGTCCTGGCGCGGGATCAGGCGCTGCGAGATCATGCCCTTGAGGTTGAGCGAGAGGTCCATCAGCAGTTGCGCGCGTCGTTCTTCGGGAAAGAAATTGATGATGCGGTCCAGCGCCTGATTGGCGCTGTTGGCGTGCAGTGTGGCCAGGCACAGATGGCCTGTTTCAGAAAATGCAACCGCATGCTCCATGGTTTCGCGGTCCCGGATTTCGCCCATCAGAATCACATCGGGCGCCTGGCGCAGCGTGTTCTTCAGGGCGGCTTCCCAACTGTCGGTGTCGATGCCAACCTCGCGCTGCGTCACCACGCAGTTCTTGTGTGTGTGCACAAACTCGATCGGGTCTTCAACCGTGATGATGTGGCCGAACGAGTTTTCGTTGCGCCAGTCCACCATCGCCGCCAGTGTGGTGGATTTGCCCGAACCGGTGGCGCCCACCAGAATGCACAGGCCGCGCTTGGCCATCGCCACGTCCTTGAGCACGATGGGCATGCCCAAACCGTCGATGGTGGGCACGCTCAGTGGGATCACCCGCAGCACCATGCCTACCTTGCCCTGCTGGACGAAGGCATTGACGCGAAAGCGCCCGATGGCTGGCGGCGCGATGGCAAAGTTGCATTCCTTGGTGCGCTCGAATTCAGCCACCTGCTTGTCGTTCATGACCGAGCGCGCCAGGGCCAGGGTGTGGGTCGCGTTGAGCGGTTGCGGCGAGACCTTGGTTACCTTGCCGTCAACCTTGACCGCTGGCGGAAAATCGGCCGTGATAAAGAGGTCACTGCCGCCACGGCTGACCATCAGCTTGAGCAGGTCGTTGACAAATTTGGTGGCTTGATCGCGTTCCATCAGAACACCTTTATTTATTAGATTAGCCGGGGAAGTTTTCGGGAATCTTGGCTTTGGAGCGCGCTTCGGCAGCGCTGATCACATTGCGCTTGACCAGGTCCGTCAGGTTCTGGTCCAGCGTCTGCATGCCCACGCTGTTGCCGGTCTGGATCGACGAATACATCTGCGCCACCTTGGCTTCGCGGATCAGGTTGCGGATGGCGCTGGTGCCGAGCATGATTTCGTGCGCCGCCACCCGGCCCTGGCCGTCCTTCTTTTTGCACAGACTCTGCGAGATCACGGCTTGCAGCGATTCGGACAGCATGGCGCGGATCATTTCCTTTTCTTCGCCGGGGAAGACGTCAATGATGCGGTCGATGGTCTTGGCCGCGCTCGATGTGTGCAGCGTGCCGAACACCAGGTGCCCGGTCTCCGCTGCCGTCATGGCCAGGCGGATCGTTTCCAGGTCGCGCATTTCGCCCACCAGAATCGCGTCCGGGTCTTCGCGCAGGGCCGAGCGCAGGGCGGCGGCAAAACTCATCGTATGCGGGCCCACCTCGCGCTGGGTGACCAGGCATTTCTTGGATTCATGCACAAACTCGATCGGGTCTTCGACCGTCAGGATGTGGCCGAATTCGGTCTCGTTGAGGTAGTTCACCATGGCGGCCAGCGTGGTTGATTTGCCGGAGCCGGTCGGGCCGGTGACCAGCACCATGCCGCGCGGTTTTAACGCGAGGTCACCGAAAATCTTCGGTGCATTCAACTGCTCCAGCGTCAGGATTTTGCTCGGAATGGTGCGAAACACCGCGCCGGCGCCGCGCTGCTGGTTGAAGGCGTTGACGCGAAAGCGCGCCAGGCCTTCGATCTCAAACGAGAAATCCACTTCCAGGAATTCCTCAAAATGCTTGCGCTGCGTGTCGTTCATGATGTCGTACACCATGGCCTGCACCAGCTTGTGATCGAGTGGTTCGACGTTGATGCGCCGCACGTCGCCATGCACGCGGATCATCGGCGGCAGGCCGGCCGACAGGTGCAGATCGGAAGCGTTGTTCTTGACACTGAAGGCCAGCAATTGGGTAATGTCCACAAGGTCCTCGATCGTTGTTTGTTACGCTAGGGGCAATTATGACCATGATTGCCAAAAACCTGCAGACCGTGCGCGAGCGCATCGCCGCCGCCTGCATCGTTGCCGGCCGCAAGCCCGGCGCGGTGCATCTGCTGGCGGTGTCCAAGACCTTCGATGCGCAGGCTGTCGCCCAGGCCTTTGCCGCCGGGCAGACCGCCTTTGGCGAGAACTACATCCAGGAAGCGGTGCAAAAGATTGTCGAATTGCGCACTTTGGCGCTGCAATGGCATTGCATCGGGCCGATTCAGAGTAACAAGACAAAGCTGGTTGCCGAACATTTTGACTGGGTGCACACGGTTGATCGTTTGAAGATCGCGCAGCGTCTGAGCGAGCAGCGCCCGGCGCATCTGGCGCCCTTGCAGGTCTGCATTCAGGTCAACGTTGATGGCGGCGCCAGCAAGTCCGGCGTGTTGCCCGAAGAAGCGCTGGCGCTGGCGCAGCAGGTGGCGGCTTTGCCCCATCTTCGCCTGCGTGGCGTCATGAGCATTCCGGAGCCGGCGCCTGACTTCGAAGCGGCCTGCGCGGTATTCGCCAAAGTCAAGGCCGTCTTCGACAACTTGAACGCTGCCGGTTTGGCGCTCGACACCCTGTCCATGGGCATGAGCGCCGACCTTGAAGCCGCCATCGCGTCCGGCAGCACCATGGTGCGGGTGGGGACGGCGATTTTTGGGGGGCGACCCAAAGTGACAGCACTGGGCGCCTAACGCAGCGCCAGATGCGTCGTGTTCTTGACTTCTTCCATCACGGCGTAAGTGCGGGTTTCGCGCACGCCGGGTAGCTGCCAGAGCACGGTGCCGGCAAATTCGCGGTAGGCGCTCATGTCGGCCATGCGGGTTTTGAGCAGGTAGTCAAAGCCGCCGGCCACCATGTGACATTCCATGATCTCGGCGCGCACCTGCACCGCGGCCTTGAAGGCCTCAAACACATTGGGCGTGGTGCGGTCGAGCAGCACTTCCACAAACACCATCAGCCCGGCGCCGAGCTTGAGCGGGTTCAGCCGCGCTTCGTAACCGAGGATGTAGCCGTCCTTCGTCAGGCGTTGCACGCGCGCCAGCACGGCGGTGGGTGAGAGCGCAACGTTCTCGGCCAGCTTCAGGTTCGACAAGCGGCCGTCCTCCTGCAGGCAGCGCAGGATCTTGATGTCGATGCGGTCGAGTTCAGGCAGGGCGTCGTTCATGACAGGCGGTAGGTTTGCAGGTGGATGCTGGTCTCGGTGCTGCTGATGCCGCGCACCAGCCGGATACGCTCCAGTATCTGCGACAACTCGGCCAGGTTGGATGCGCGCAGTTCCGCCAGCAGGTCCCAGCGGCCATTGGTGTCGTGCAGGCTGGCCACGCCGGGTTCTCCGAGCAGGCTGGCAATCACCGAGCGTGTTTCGTTGCCCGCCACGGCCACGCTCATCCAGGCGCCGATTCCAGTCGGTTGCGCATCGGGCTTGAGGCGCACCGTGTAGCCGACGATGATGCCGGCGTCTTCGAGCTTGGTTACGCGGTTGCTGACCGTACCGCGCGAGACGCCGAGCTTTTGCGCCAGTGTGGCCACGCTGGTGCGGGCGTCCTTGCGCAACAGCGACAGCAGTTGCTGATCGGTTTCATCCATTCTGGCATTTTGGCATATCAGGCTGACTATTTGCCAGCTTTATGACAATAAGCTTGCAATGTTGGCGATTTACATTGTTTCGCCGGCTTGGGACACTGCTTGGCAACCACAGGAAGACAGCATCATGAAACCCGCATCACGCGTCCAAACCCAGTTTCTCAGCGCCCAGGATGTGGCCGCCCTCGTCACCCAGCTCGGCTTGGCCGATGCGCTCGGGGGTGTTGCCGACTACATCACGGCCGACTTTCTGCGCTGGCAGGACTTCGACAAGAGTGCGCGTGTGGCCAACCACTCGACTGACGGCGTCATTGAACTGATGCCGATCTCCGACGCCACGACCTATGCCTTCAAGTACGTCAACGGCCATCCCAAGAACACGCACATCGGCCTGTCGACCGTGATGGCGTTCGGTGTACTGGCCGATGTGGCCACGGGCGTTCCGGTCTTTCTCAGCGAGTTGACGCTGACCACGGCGCTGCGCACGGCCGCCATGTCGGCCGTGGCCGCGCGTGCGTTGGCGCGACCCAACAGCCGGTGCATGGCCTTGATCGGCAACGGCGCACAAAGCGAGTTTCAGGCACTGGCCTTTCATCATCTGCTGGGCATTGAGGAAATCAGGCTCTACGACGTGGATCGCGTGGCGACCACCAAGCTGATGCGCAACCTGCAGCACACCGCCCTGCGCCTGATTCCCTGTGCCAACATCGCCGAAGCCGTGCGTGGCTCGGATATAGTGACCACCGTGACTGCCGACAAGACCAACGCCACGATCCTGAGCCCCGGACTGATTGAGCCCGGTATGCACATCAACGGTGTCGGCGGCGATTGCCCCGGCAAGACCGAACTGCACCCGGATGTACTGCGCGGTGCTTCAGTCTTTGTCGAATACGAACCCCAAACCCGCGTCGAAGGCGACCTGCAGCATTTGCCGGCCGACTTTGCCGTGACTGAACTCTGGCAGGTTCTCAGCGGCAAGGCCGCTGGCCGCAGCAGCGACAGCGAGGTGACGCTGTTCGATTCGGTTGGCTTCGCACTGGAAGATTACTCAGCGTTGCGCTTCATGCGCGACAGCGCCCAGGCACTCGGTCTGGGGCAACGGCTGTCCCTGATTCCCGAACTGGCCAATCCGAAAGACCTGTTCAGTCTGGTGCGCCCCGGCATCAAGCCCTTGGCGCTGGCAGCATGAGCGAGTCAGGCGCCGTCATTGCGCAGCCCGGCGGCGTCAGCCTGATCGGCGTTCCCACCGACATCGGCGCCGGAACGCTGGGCGCCCGCATGGGGCCGGAAGCGCTGCGCGTGGCCGGCATCGCACAGGCGATTGCGCGGTTCGGCCGGGACGTCAAGGACTGCGGCAATCTGGTGGGTCCAGCCAACCCGTGGCAGACGGCGGTCAATGGTTTTCGGCACTTGCCTGAAGTGGTGCAATGGAATCAGCTATTGCATGCGGCAACCTATGCCGAACTGCAAGACGGCCGTCTGCCGATCGTGCTCGGGGGTGATCATTGCCTGGCGATTGGCTCCATCAGCGCTGTGGCACGGCACTGCCGCGCGCAGGGCAAGAAACTGCGCGTGCTGTGGTTTGACGCGCACGCTGATTTCAACACCGCCACCTTGACGCCCAGCGGCAACATCCACGGCATGCCGGTAGCCTGCCTGCTCGGGCATGGGCCGCAGGAACTGATCGACATCGGCGTTCCGGGCCCGGCGCTGCGTCCGAAAGAGATCCGCCAGATCGGCATTCGCAGCGTCGATGCCGGCGAGAAGCGCCTGGTGCACGACATGGGCATTGAGGTCTTTGACATGCGCTACATCGACGAGATGGGCATGCGCCATGGCATGGAGCTTGCGTTGGCCTTGGTCGATGCCAACACGCACTTGCACGTCAGTCTCGATGTCGATTTTCTGGATCCCGCCGATGCGCCCGGCGTCGGTACCACGGTGCGCGGCGGCCCGACTTACCGCGAGGCGCAGTTGTGCATGGAAATGATTGCCGACACCGGACGGCTGGCTTCGCTCGACGTGGTCGAACTCAACCCGGCGCTCGATGTGCGCAACCAGACCGCTGAACTGGCGGTTGATCTGATCGAAAGTCTGTTCGGAAAAAGTACGCTGATGCGCAAGTCTGGTGCATGAGGCGCTGCATAATCGCGCGCTGATGTTTCCATTCCGAGAAGATACGCCCCCATGTCCCGTTTCAGTGCCAACCTGTTGTTGATTCTTGTCGCGCTGATCTGGGGTTCGGCCTTCGTGCCTCAGATCTATGGCATGGCGCACGTCGGTCCCATGACTTTTACCGGCGTGCGATTTGTGATCGGTTCACTGGTCGTGGCGCCTTTGATGTGGATGGAGTGGCGTAGCCTGCAACGCGAGGGCCGAGCGCTGCGGCGAATCGATGGCTTCAAGATTGCGGGTCTGGGCGGCCTGCTGCTGCTGGGCTCGGCCATGCAGCAAATCGGCCTGATGAGCACCACCGCCACCAATGCCGGTTTCCTGACAGCGCTTTATGTGCCGCTGGTGCCGATTCTTGGCTGGCTCTGGCTGCGTCATCTGCCGCACTGGTCGGTCTGGCTTGGCGCCCTGGGCAGCGTCGTGGGCGCCTATCTGCTTTCCGGAGCGCAGAGTTTTTCTATCAGCCGGGGCGATCTGTGGGTGATCGGCTCTGCCATCCCGTGGGCGATTCATGTTTTGCTGGTCGGCCGCGTGGCCCACCGCATGGCGGCTCCCTTTCTGGTGGCCGGCGGACAGTTCGCCGTTTGCGGGGTGTTGGCCTTGCTCTGGACTGCGGGTTTCGAGCCGGTCAGCCTGGCCGGCCTGCAGGCTGCCGCCGGGCCGCTGGCCTACACCGGGATTCTGTCGGTTGGCGTGGCGTTTACGGCCCAGGTGGTGGCGCAGCGCTGGGCGCATGCGGCCGATGCCGCGATTCTTTTGTCATCGGAAACCCTGTTTGCGGCGCTGTTTGGGTTTGTCCTGATGGGTGACCGGCTCAACGTCGCGGGCCTGGCAGGTTGCGGCCTTATCTTTGCCAGCATGATTGCCGTGCAACTGCTGCCCATGCTCGATTCCAAAGCAAAAGCCGATTCACGTGTTGCCATTGCTGGCGGCGATGGCCCGTTGAGTGGCGTGGTTGCCGAAGTCCATCAGGGTTGAACGGGCAAGGGGAAACCATGAGGGAAATGGCACTTGTTCGTCGTTTAGGTGCAATTGCCGGGAGTAAACTTTGCCGGTGTTTTTCGAGGCGTGGAACCGGGTCAACCGGTTCAAGGCCTCGATCAATATCGACAGGGGGTAAGTGGGGGCTGCGGTTCTCAAGAGGTCCCCAAAGCAAGGGTGTTGATTGCGGATTTTCGCAAGCAACTTTTTTTTGTTCACAGGAGATGTAATGCGATTTTTTACAAAGCTCTTCGGAGCGGCATGCTGCGTAGGCATGCTTTTGA
>CAITXW010000315.1 GCA_903896425.1 uncultured beta proteobacterium
CCTATCTGCAGGAACACGGCAAGAAGCCCGGTGGCGGCAGCGACGAACTCGACGATTTGTTCTGAGAAAAATCAATACTGAATCGCAACAACAAAAGGAAACAGGGTCCATGCCAACATTTGAATTCATCCGCTACGGCGTCAGCGACGGTCTGGCCACGCTCACCGTCAGTCGCGCGCCTTTCAACGTGCTCGATATCCCGACCATGATCGAGATCAACCAGGCGCTCGACCTCTGCGCCGCCGATACATCGGTCAAGCTGCTGGTGCTCACCGGCAGCGGCGAGAAAGCGTTCTCGGCCGGCGTTGAAGTGGCCGACCACACGCCCGACAAAGTCGACCAGATGATCGAGGTCTTTCACGGCATCTTCCGTCGCCTGCAAAAGATGGCCATGCCCACCGTGGCAGCCGTCAACGGCGTGGCGCTCGGTGGTGGCATGGAACTGGCCATCGGCTGCGACATGATCGTGGCGGCAGCGGGTGCCAAGTTCGGTCAGCCTGAAATCAAACTCGCCGTCTTCCCGCCGATTGCCGCCGTGCTGCTGCCGCGACTAATGCCGCCGGCGCGTGCCATGGAAGTGCTGCTGGGTGGCGAGAACTTCACCGCCGAAGAAGGTCTGGCGATGGGTCTCATCAACCGCGTCTTTGCGCGCGAGAGCTTTGCCGCCGATGTGCAGGCTTTTCTCGCACCCTTCCTCAAGCTGTCACGCGTGGCGCTGCTGAGCACACGGCGCGCCATGCGCGAGGCCGATGGCAAACCGTTCGCCGCAGCGCTCGACACGGTGGAGCACATCTACCTGAAAGAACTGATGCAGACCGACGACGCCAAGGAAGGTCTGGCTGCTTTTCTTGAAAAACGCAAACCGGTCTGGCGCAACAGCTGAACACCAACACAACAGAAAAAGGCACGCAACATGATTCCAGAATTCATTGATACCTGGCAGATGTCAGAACCGGGCAAGCTCGTCAAGACACGCATCCCGATGCCAGCACTTCAAGCCGGCGACGTCGTGGTTGAAATCAAGGGCTGTGGCGTTTGCCACACCGATCTGTCCTACTTCTACATGGGCGTGCCGACGGTGCAAAAGCCGCCGCTCTCGCTCGGGCACGAAATCAGCGGCGTGGCCATCGGCGGCGAAGCCAGCATGATCGGCAAAGAGGTCATCATTCCGGCTGTGATTCCCTGCGGCGAATGTGATCTGTGCAAAGGTGGTCGCGGCAACCGCTGCCTGGCGCAGAAGATGCCCGGCAATTCGATGGGGATCTATGGCGGCTTTTCCAGCCACATCGTGGTGCAGGCCAAGTTCCTGTGCGTGGTCGGTGACCGCAAGGGCATTCCGCTGGAGCACATGGCGGTGGTGGCCGATGCGGTCACCACGCCGTACCAGGCTGCCGTGCGCGGACGTCTGGGCAGCGGTGATCTGGTGGTGGTGGTCGGCGCCGCTGGCGGCGTCGGCAGCTTCATGGTGCAAGTGGCCAAAGGCATGGGCGCCAAGGTCGTTGTCGGCATCGACGTCAACGTCGAGAAGCTGGAAAAGATGAAGGGCTTTGGTGCCGACGCCACCATCAACCCGCGCGGCCTCTCCACCAAGGAACTCAAAGAGCAATTCAAGGCAATCGCAAAAGCAGCCGGCGTGCCGTCGAACACCGGCTGGAAGATTTTCGAATGCACCGGCACCAAGGCGGGCCAGGAAACGGCGCTCTCACTGCTGTCCTTTGTCGGCATGCTGGTCGTTGTCGGTTTCGGCACCGACGAGACCAGCTACATGCTGTCCAAGCTGATGGCCTATGACGCCGAAATCATCGGCACCTGGGGCTGCACACCCGACAAATACCCCGAGGTACTGGCAATGTGCGTGGACGGGCGCATCCAGCTCGGCCCCTTTGTCGAAACCCGACCCATGAGCCAGATCGAAACCGTTTTCGACGAGGCACACCACGGCAAACTGAACCGCCGTGTCATCCTGAC
>CAITXW010000316.1 GCA_903896425.1 uncultured beta proteobacterium
ACAGAGAGAAAGTTCCATTTCGCTCCTCGAATGACTGCTGCCGATCTTTGCGTCAACTCTACGACTGGTATCGAGAACAAACGTGAACGACCCTTGTTGGTCGGGTGCCGTCCGCGGCACTTTTCCAACGACCGTCAGCTACGAGCTACATAACGGCCATTCCGTAAGCCAAGTCGAGCATTGCCCAAGTTACGATTAGACAATGAACCGCTCGGACCTCATTGGCGAATTGGCAGCGCGCTTTGTCAACCTGACCAAGAACGACACTGAATTTGCCGTCAACACTCTTCTGGATGCCCTACAAGATGCATTAGTTGCCGGCCATCACATAGAAATTCGTGGCTTTGGTAGTTTTTCGGTAACCCACCGTGCAGCCCGCATTGGCCGCAATCCCCGCAGCGGAGAAAGCGTTGCGGTTCCTGAAAAAAGAACGGTCCGATTCAAACCCGGCAAGGCGCTGCGCGAGGCTGCAGACCTGAATTCCTCCAAATCTGATTGACAAACAGTCTCAAATCTCTAAAATACACACATATACGTGTGTACAAAGGATTTGCCATGCAAACAGCCATCAGTCGAGTCTTCATGAACGGCAACAGCCAGGCCGTGCGAATTCCGCAGGAGTTCAGGCTTGTCGGCAGCCGGGTTGAGATCTTTCGCAATGCCGAAGGGGACCTGGTGCTGCATCCCATGCCCACAGACCGTGGTGCCGCCCTACTCGATGCGCTGAGCGCCTTCGACGACGAATTTGTCGCCTTGCTTGAAACCGGACAAACAGAGCAGCCGCCAATGCAGGACCGGGAGTCGCTGTGACCTACATGCTCGACACCAACATCCTGATTTACCTGATCAAGAATAAGCCAGCCAGCGTTGCTGATCGAATCAACGCTTTGGACAGCAGCGTCGAACTGTGCATGTCATTTTTTACCTTCGCCGAGTTGCTCAAGGGCGCTGAGCGCAGCACCCGTAAACCAGACGTGCTGCGCCGCCTGGACGAACTTACGCGTGTGATACCGGTGCGCTACGCTGTCGATCGGGATCTGTGTACGCACTACGCCGTGCAGTTCACCCAACTGCGCGCAGCCGGTACACCCATCGGCGCAAACGATCTCTGGATCGCTTGCCACGCGCTGGCCATTGAAGCCACCCTGGTTACCAACAACACCAGTGAATTCAAACGCGTGACAGGGCTCCAATTGGAAAACTGGGCCAACTGAGCTACAGATTTTTCGGGAGCATGAGCTCAGACTTCAGCAATAAGTCCTGGAACTCACCACCCTGGCCGCCCCCTGCCCTCGTGCAATGTGCATCGCCACCGTGGCCACACGCTGACTGAACACAGCCTTGTTGATGCCGGCCAGACCCGGATCAGACCAAGCCACTCCCGGCATCATCTGCAAAGTTGCCAAGGCACCCTGAGCGATCTCCTGCACATAAGGGCTCGCCACATCGGTCTCGATGCTGCTGGCATTGAAACTTGGCGCCAATGCCATGTCCACCTCGATGCTGTCACCCCGTCCTCGCAGTGGATGCACATCCAAGGTCAACTTGTCCTGGGTGAATGAGAAATCAGCGCCACTGCCTTGGCGTACCAGCTGCAAGCCACGCTGGGTACCGCGGGCGCCAGAGGCGGCCATGCAGATCACTTCTTCGTAGAGCTCCTTGATGTACTCGGTGAGCTTTTCTCGACCCTGGCGGGCCAGGTTGAAGCCGACACGGGACTGCTCAATGCGTGCACCAACGTTCACGCCATGGCGGAACTCGTTGATGCGCATAGAGTGCGAGCTGTGCGAGAGCTTGAACTCAGAACCGGCGAGCTTCTTGCCTTCGGTAATGGGTTGACCGCGCAGTTTGGCCACCAAGGCGGTGGTGACTTCGTCGGCGGCACCTTTTTCGAGGTCGGTTTTCTTGACGATTGCGCTACGTGAGCCTTCGGGCCCTTGCATGCGAGCAAAGTACTGCGTCTTGGCAGCGTCCTCAGCCACCGCTGCCGCCCAGGCTTTGCGCTTGTTGGGGTCAGTCGGCAAAATAGTTGTCCGTGCCATGGCGAATCTCCTTCTTTAAGCACCGACGCACTGCTGCGCGTCTGAATTGAAGTGTGGGAGAGTTTTTTTCGGAGTCAACACCGGGGCACGTGCGGCCGACCTTAGGGCTTTCCGGCCAAGCTTTGAAACTGGGAAGCGGAAATACTCGACGGTAAAGCTTGAAGCGCCAATTCTTGCGTCAGCGCCATAGCCGGGAGGAGGACCCGCATCGCAGCGCAAGCGGGTGCTCGCGGGAGGCAGCTTCTCGGCAGTCAAAGTTAATACTCGGAAATAGAAATACACTAAGCAAATCTGGTGCCAAATGGCCCATGGCAATGTACTGCCGAGAATCAAAAACGGTAAATGTCACTGATTTTTAGAAAGTTATGGCCTTGAAGTCCAAGTTGGTGTTCCTCAACCAAGAACTTCGCTTCCAAAATGAAGAGAAGGACGGCCCCCTTGAGGTTGGCGCTCGGGTTGACAGCAAACTGCAATGACTCAACTCAAATCATCAACCCGCCTGTTCCTGCTGGTAGGGGTTTTGTCAACGCTGCTGCTGGCTATTGGCAGTCTGGGCCTGTATGGCATCAAGCATTCCAACGATGCCTTGAAGACTGTATACGAGGACCGCACGGTCGCCATCGGATTGCTCGGCGATGTTCAGCACCAGTTATTGCGCAGTCGATTATTGATTGATACCAGCGTTCAGGACCCAAGGCCGCAGGT
>CAITXW010000317.1 GCA_903896425.1 uncultured beta proteobacterium
CTGCGCTTTCTGGTGGGACTTACGGTCAGCATCAGCAGCATGAATGAAGGCAGGGCAAAAGCCCTGTTTGAAAAGGCCAGAGCAGCAGGCGCATCGACCGTCGCCGCCTGCCACCACATCCAAGCGATTCACACCGGCTGCAAATCCGGCTGGACGCAAATTCACCACGCCCAAGAGTAGACCATGCCTGAATTTTTGACCGATGAAATTGATTTTGCCGCCTACCTCAAGGATACGGACGCCAAAACCAAAGTGAAGCCCGCAGCCGATTTTGTGCAGGATGCCAAAGACCGTCTGCGCACCCGTGCCAAGACCAAGCGCACATTTCTACCTTGGCCCAAATGCAACGACAGTTTCGAGTTTCGCCGTGGAGAGGTAACGATATGGGCTGGGCAGAATGGCCACGGAAAAACTGATCTAACCACGCAGATTGCCCTATCCCTAGTGGGTCAAGGCGAGAAGGTATGCGTGGCATCGTTTGAAATGAAGCCGGTGACAACTGTGGGACGCATGGTGCGCATGTTTGCCATGACAAACCCATTTTCACCAGAGTACCAAGGCCAAGATGGATTGGCGGCTCTTGATGTGATGTACAACGACTTCGGGGAGTGGACCACTAACCGCCTGTGGCTCTATGACCAGACCGGTACCGCATATCCGGACACGGTTCTGGGGATGGTCAAGTATTGCGCAAACGAGCTTGGAATCACCCACATCTTTATCGACAGCCTAATGAAGTGTGTCCGCGCCGAGGATGACTACAACGGGCAGAAAGACTTTGTTGACCGGCTTTGCGCCATCGCCAAAGACTGCGACATCCATGTTCACCTGGTGCACCACCTGAAGAAGCCAAGCAAAGAGGGCGACATGCCCGACAAGCACGACACCAAGGGCAGCGGGTCCATCACAGACCAAATTGATAACCTTTTTATGGTCTGGCGCAATAAACCCAAAGAAGACGACATGAAGGCCAAGGGCGCCAGCAGTAACAAATCTACTGAGCCCGATTGCTTCCTTCTGTGCCGCAAGCAGCGCAACTACGAAGGCAACCATGAAGGTGAGCCGACCATTGGGCTGTATCGGCATCGTGACGCAGGAAATTTCGTAGGCGAGTTGGGTGGGTATGCGCAGTTCTTCCCAAATTACCCGCATATCGAAAGCATGTGATGAATGACGCTATTCGACAAACACCTCCACTGGCTGATCGAGCTATGCCAGCACGGCCAAGCCTGGCGCGAGTACGCGTGGGGACGGGCGAAGGAATTGGAAGCGGAGTACCCGGGGATGCGGGATGCGCTGACGAGGGCGGTGAAGCGTGAGTAGCCAAGTCATCCTGGGAATCGACCCTGGCCAACACACCGGAATCGCCGTCTTCACCGGCGGCAAGCTTGAAACCCTGCATACCATCAGCCCGCATCAGATCCCGGAATTCCTGCGCGAGTCTGGCGCCAAGCGCGTGATCTTCGAAGACAGCCGCCTGACCAGCTTCGTTTTCACCACGGTCAAGAGCCGTCCGGCTGCGCTGAAGATGGCGCGCAATGTGGGCCAGGTAGACGCACTGTGCAGCTTGATCGTGGCCGTGTGCGGTGATCTGGGTATTGCCTGCCATGGCATCAGCCCGGCCGGGAAGGGCGCCAAGCTGGACGCCAAGGCCTTTGCGCGCATGACCGGTTGGCTGGCTGCATCAAATTCCCATTGCAGAGATGCCGCAATGGTGGCATGGCCATACAGGGGCGTCCAATGAGCGCCATCACCCTAGTCAAGCAGCTGCCAGCCGATATTCCCCAGGCAGACGCTGACGCCGCACGCCGAGTGCTATTCGGCATTGTGGACGGCCTGGGCGAGCGTGGCCGCAAGCAGTGGCGCCGGTTCTTTAACAGCCTGATGAGCATGGAGCCGGGCGAGATGACGGAGATCAAGACTCACAAAGCCCGCAGCGGCCCGTTCCACCGACGCCACATGGTCATCGAAACCGCATTTTTTGAAGCACAAGAGCGGTTTGAGCATTTTGACCAATTCAGAAACTGGATAAAGGTCGGCGCCGGATTCTGCGATTGGGTGCCGGGCCCCAAGGGTGCAGTGATGCCGGTACCGCGCTCAATCGCATTCGACAAGCTGGAAGACGGTGAGATGCGCCAGGTGCACGACGACATGCTGTCATTCCTGCGCACCGAGCACGCCGGAAAGACGCTTTGGCGCCATCTGACCGTGCTGCAGCGCATGGAGATGGTTGAGAACCTGCTGCGGGAGTTTGGTGAGATCGGAGAGCACACGTCTGAA
>CAITXW010000318.1 GCA_903896425.1 uncultured beta proteobacterium
CGATCCGGCCAAGGCAATTGCACTGGAAGAAGTTGAATCGGCCAAGGAAATTGTCAAGCGTTTCGCTACCGGCGCCATGTCGCTGGGATCGATTTCAACCGAAGCCCATGCCACGCTGGCCGTCGCGATGAACCGCATCGGTGGCAAGAGCAACACCGGCGAGGGCGGCGAAGACCCGGCGCGTTACCGCAACGAACTGAAGGGCATCCCGATCAAGCTCGGCGACACGCTCAAGAGCGTGATCGGCGCCGACGTGGTCGAGGTCGATATGCCGCTGCAGGCTGGTGACTCACTGCGCTCGCGCATCAAGCAGGTCGCTTCGGGCCGATTTGGCGTGACCGCCGAGTACCTCAGCAGTGCCGATCAGATTCAGATCAAGATGGCGCAGGGTGCCAAGCCCGGTGAAGGCGGTCAGTTGCCCGGCGGCAAGGTGTCGGATTACATCGGTCGCCTGCGCTATTCGGTGCCTGGCGTGGGCCTGATTTCGCCGCCGCCGCACCACGACATCTACTCGATCGAAGACCTGGCGCAACTGATTCACGACCTCAAAAACGTGGCGCCGCATTCGAGCATCAGCGTCAAGCTGGTCAGCGAGATCGGTGTCGGCACCGTCGCTGCGGGTGTTGCCAAATGCAAGAGTGACCATGTGGTGATCGCCGGGCACGATGGTGGCACCGGCGCTTCGCCCTGGTCGTCGATCAAGCACGCCGGCAGCCCGTGGGAAATCGGTTTGGCGGAAACCCAGCAAACGCTGGTACTCAACCGTCTGCGCAGCCGCATCCGGGTCCAGGTCGACGGCCAGATGAAGACCGGTCGTGACGTTGTCGTTGGTGCGCTGCTCGGCGCTGACGAGTTTGGTTTTGCCACGGCACCGCTGGTGGTCGAAGGCTGCATCATGATGCGCAAATGCCATCTCAACACCTGCCCGGTGGGCGTGGCCACGCAGGACCCGGTGTTGCGCAAGAAGTTCTCCGGCAAGCCCGAGCATGTGGTGAACTACTTTTTCTTCATTGCCGAAGAAGTGCGCCGCATCATGGCCCAACTGGGCATCCGCAAGTTCGACGACATGATCGGCCGCGCTGACCTGCTCGACACGCGTCAAGGCATCTCGCACTGGAAGGCTGGCGGTCTGGATTTCAGCCGCTTGTTTGCCACGGCACCGGCTGACCTGCCCCGGTTCCAGACGCTGGAGCAGGACCACGGTCTGGACAAGGCGCTCGACATGGTGCTGATCGAGAAGAGCCGTGCCGCCATCGACAAGGGCGAAAAAGTCCAGTTCATGGAAGTGGCGCGCAACGTCAACCGCTCCGTTGGCGCCATGCTCTCGGGCGCGGTCACCAAGGTGCACCCGGAAGGCTTGCCGGACGAGACCATCCACATCCAACTGGAGGGCACGGGCGGCCAGTCCTTTGGCGCCTTCCTGGCCAAGGGCATCACCCTGTACCTGATTGGCGACGCCAACGACTACACCGGCAAGGGTCTCTCAGGCGGGCGCATTGTGGTGCGCCCCAGCATTGACTTCCGCGGTGAGGCGATCCGCAACACCATCGTTGGCAACACCGTGATGTTTGGTGCCACCAGCGGTGAGTCTTTCTTCAGCGGCGTCGGCGGCGAGCGCTTCGCCGTGCGCCTGTCGGGCGCGACCACGGTGGTGGAAGGAACCGGCGATCATGGCTGCGAGTACATGACGGGTGGCACCGTTGCCGTTCTGGGCCGCACCGGGCGCAATTTTGCTGCCGGCATGAGCGGCGGTGTGGCCTACGTTTATGACGAGGACGGCCAGTTTGCCAAGCGTTGCAACACTGCCATGGTGACGCTGGAAAAAGTGCTGACCACGGCCGAGCAGCAGGAGACGCTGGACGTGGGCCTGTGGCACCGCGGCCAGAGCGATGAGGCGCAACTGCGCAAACTGCTCGAAGAGCACAACCGCTGGACCGGCAGCAAGCGTGCGCGCGAGTTGCTCGACAACTGGGATGTCTCGCGCCTCAAGTTCGTCAAAGTATTCCCGATGGAGTACAAGCGCGCGCTGGGTGAGATCCATGCGCGCAAGCAGGCGCAGGGCAACCGGTCACAAGGCGCCACCGCCAAAGAGGCAGCATTGGCCAAATAAGCGCGCCAGCGCCCTGGATTGAACGGGGTGCTTGCATCAGCCAAAGACGAAAAGGACAGGAATCATGGGAAAAATCACTGGCTTCATGGAGTTGGAGCGCATCGAAGAAGGCTACAAACCGGCGGCCGAGCGCCTCAAGCATTACCGCGAGTTTGTCATCGGTCTGGAAGAGCCGCAGGCCAAGCTGCAGGCGGCGCGCTGCATGGACTGCGGC
>CAITXW010000319.1 GCA_903896425.1 uncultured beta proteobacterium
CGTCGCCACCTGAGTATGGGCCGCATCGGCCAGCACGAGTTTACCCACGATATCCAGCTTGGCCAACTGCTCGCGCGCGGCTGGGATTTCATTGCTGCCTTCCTTGACTTTCGTTGAGCCCAGCCAGCGACCCGTGCCGCTGACCGCGTTGACCGACTCCACATCGGCATGGCGGATTTCCTTGCCGTCCAGAATCACCAGTTGGTCTTGCACGGGTCCCAGGACTTGTTCCTGCCACAACAGCAGGACCCGCTCCAGCAGCTCGGCGTTGACCCCCGTAAGCACGCGTTGAAAACTGGTGCGCTGCGGACAGCGCACGCGGCTCGTGCGCCCGTGGAAGCGAAACCTCAGCGCCCGCAACTGGCCCTGCGAAAGGGTGGCGGCGTAGTCGGCGAGGTCTTCATAGCCTTTGGTGACGCCGCTGAAGACCGCCAGGGCGATGAGCGCCAGCATGCCCGCGATCGGATAAGCCAGCGACTGCTTGCGCCGGAACTCGGGGATGTCTCGGCCCAAGCGCGCCATCAAACTGGCAATCTCGCCCGCTTTGGCGGTGCAGCGAGGGGGAACCTTGGGCAGCAGGTCAGCCCACGGAGGCGGCAACTGCGCGGCGCGCAGTTTGACACAAGCGTTCTTGACCAGTTCGCGCACCCACACTTGCTTGGGGTGGCCATGCTTCTCATAGAAATCGACCGCGCTGCGCTTCCAGCCGCTGGTGAGCCCCAACTGGCTCCAGCCACTGACTTTGTAAGCGGTGCCGCGATACTGCTGGGGGTCCACAAAGCTCTCGGCCAGTGCCACCGGATGACCCCAGGTGTTTTCCCAATCCGAACTCAAACGCGCCAACATCAGCTTCATGAACCGACTGACCAGGTTGGGATAATGGCACTCGGGCAGGACATACAAACGCGAATTATTGACCACCAGGGGCAGCCGTTGGCGCCGTTGCTCCTCGGTCCAACCGATAAACTGATCCCGCGCCTTGAGGTGCAGGGCCGCGGCGCTCCAGGTGGCCACCGCAAACCATTGGCCTTTCCAAGTGACCGCGTAGCGTAGCTGCTCACCCACCAGTTGTGCGCTGTGCAAGTAATGGTGCTCGATTAGAATCTGATCACATTGATGGATGTCCTGGGGCCGGCCGAGCAGCTTCACGGTCATGTCCGACAAGACGGTTTGTTCGTCGGCTGTGGGCCGACGAAAACGAACTTTGGCTTCTTGCATTCCTGGAAGGGTAAGAAACTTGCGTTGGGTTGTCCCTCAAAAAGTGCTAACCCCTCACTTGGTAAAGAGTTGGGGCGGAGGATGGACGCGCCCTACAAAACCATGGATGGCAGCTTAAGCGCATCAACGGCAGCCATCATATTTTCACCAAGGAAGCTCATCGGGAACGCGTCGTCGTCCCGGTTCACGGAAATCAGCCGCTGAAGATCGGCTTGCTGAAGCACCAGATGAAAATTGCCGGACTTGCCGAGTCGGATTTGTAATTGGCTGGCACGTTCCACCGGTGATTAGTTTGCCGCCGCCC
>CAITXW010000320.1 GCA_903896425.1 uncultured beta proteobacterium
GCGGTGGTGACGTGGAAATAGATGTTCGGTAGCGAATTGCCAAGCAGGAACTGCATGCCCTTGTAATGGGTCTCGGTGTCACCGCGCTTGATAACGATATCTTTGTCTTCGGTGCCGTCGATCTGCGCCGGGCTCACGCTCTGGATGAAGGCAATCGTTTTGGTGATTCGCGCCTGCAATTCGGCGAAGGTCTTTTCGTTGTCCTCGTGCACCGGGTTCTCGATGCCGGCCAGGCGCGCCACGGCGCCCTTGGCGGAATCACAGGCGATCTGCACCTGCCGGGTCAAAGGCAGCATGTCGGGGAACAAACGATAGGTCGTCAATGTGGCGGCGTCGATCTTCTTGGCCTCAACATGCGCTTGCGCCTTGTCAAGAATGGCCGACAGGTTACCAAGGATGTTGGCAAAGCGTGGCACGCTGGCCTGGTACATGGACAGGGTCATGGGATTCCTCTTTTGTTGATTCGGCAGATGCGCGAGCGGGCATCTTAGCGGCTCGGTGCGCTCGGCGCTCAGGTCTTGCGAATTCTCTGCACCAGCGCAGTGGTGGAGTAGCCCGCGACAAAAGGCAGCGCCAGCGCGCGCCCGCCATACGACTCAACCACCTGCGTCTCGGCCAGTTTGCGCATGTCGTAGTCGCCGCCCTTGACCAGAATATCGGGCTTGACCTCCGTGATCAATTGCAGCGGCGTGTCTTCATCAAACCAGGTCACCAGACTGCTGCTGGCCAGCGCCGCCATGACGATGGCGCGGTCGGCCTCCCGGTTCAGCGGGCGGTCATCGCCCTTGCCAAGGCGGCGCGCGGAACTGTCGGTATTGAGAGCCACCAGCAGGCTTGCACCCAGCGCGCGCGCCTGGTTCAGATACAGCACATGGCCGCGGTGCAGCACGTCGAACACGCCATTGGTAAAGACCAACGGTCGCGGCAGACGCGCTACGCGCTCGACCACGTCGGCACGGGAACAGATCTTCTCGATAAGGGAGGCGGTCGAGTCGGTCATGACATTGCGCCCACAGCCAGCGGATCAGGTCGGCCGGGTCTCCACAAAGCTCGGACGCTGCATCAGCTTGTCGTGCAGTTTTTGCAGGTTGGGATAGCCGCTGCGCCAGTCGATCTGGGGAAAGCGGAAGTCGAGGTAACTCAGGGTGCAGCCAACCGCAATGTCGGCCAGGCTCAGGTGAATGCCGGAACAAAAGGCTTTGTCGCCCAGCCCTTTGCTCATGGCCTTCAGGGATACACGCACTTTGTCCATTTGCCGATCGATCCAGGCCTGGCTGCGCTCGCCGCTGCTGCGCCCGGGCCAGGTGGCTTCCAGCCGCGCCAGGATCAGGGCATCGAGCACGCCATCGGCCAGTGCTTCCCAGGTCTTTACTTCGGCCCGCTCACGCCCGACCGGCGGAATCAATTTGCCAACCGGCGACAAGGTGTCGAGGTATTCAACAATCACGCGCGAATCAAACAGCGCCTCGCCGGCTTCCATCACCAGGCACGGCACCTTGCCCAACGGATTGACGTCGGTAATCGTGGACTGCGCCGACCAGACATCTTCGGGGACGAGAACATAGTCCAGCTTCTTCTCGATCATGACGATGCGCACTTTGCGCACATAAGGGCTGGTGGTGGATCCGAGTAATTTCATGAGCACTTTGCTGTTGCGGGAGCTTGCATTCTATCCATCGCATGCTGCGCACGGGTTTGACCCGCGCACACGGCACGCGACCTACAATCCAAGCATGAATTTCTCTGCCATATCAGCCCTGTCTCCGCTTGATGGCCGCTACGCTGCGCGCCTTGCCAAACTCCGTCCTGCCATGAGCGAGCAGGGCTACATGCGGCGCCGTGTGCAGGTCGAGGTGGCCTGGTTCGTCGCCCTGAGCGACTGTGGCTTTGCTGAATTCAGGCCACTTTCAAGCGGAGCGAGCACTTACCTTCTTGGTCTGGTGAAGAATTTCTCGGAAGCGGATGGCGAAGCCATCAAGGCCATCGAGAAAGTGACAAACCACGATGTGAAGGCGGTCGAATACTGGATCAAGTCCAAATTTGAAGGACGCACCGAACTGATGGCAGCCGCTGAGTTCGTGCACTTTGCCTGCACCAGCGAAGACATCAACAACACCAGCCACGCGCTTCAGCTCAAGGCGGGTCGCGATCTGGTGCTGCTGCCAGCGCTGGATGCGGTGATCCAGAAACTGCGCGAGATGGCCCACGCCTTTGCCGACGTTTCCATGCTCAGTCGCACGCATGGCCAAACCGCCAGCCCGACCACCGTCGGCAAGGAAATCGCCAATGTGGTGGTGCGTCTCACGGCCGCGCGCGCGAAGATCGCCGGTATCGCCCTCATGGCCAAAATGAACGGTGCCGTGGGTAACTACAACGCCCACCTGTCAGCCTGGCCCGAGTTCGACTGGGAAGCGTTCGCGCGCAAAGTGGTCGAAACACCCGAGCCGCTCGGCCTGGGCCTGACCTTCCAGCCCTACAGCATCCAGATCGAGCCGCATGACTACATGGCCGAACTGTTTGACGCGGTAGCGCGTGCCAACACCATCCTGATCGACTGGTCACGCGATGTCTGGGGCTATGTTTCGCTGGGCTATTTCAAGCAGAAGCTGCGCGAAGGCGAAGTTGGCTCCTCGACCATGCCGCACAAGGTCAACCCGATTGATTTCGAGAATGCGGAAGGCAACCTCGGCTTGGCCAACGCCCTGCTGCGCCACCTGAGCGAAAAGCTGCCTATCAGCCGCTGGCAGCGTGACCTGACCGACTCCACCGTGCTGCGCAACATGGGCGTGGCGCTGGGCTATGCGGTTCTGGCCTACCACTCGCTGGGCGCCGGCCTGGGCAAACTCGAAATCAACGAAGCTGCGATTGCCTCTGATCTGGACGCCTCCTGGGAAGTGCTGGCCGAGCCGATCCAGACCGTGATGCGCCGCTTTGGTCTGCCCCAGCCCTACGAACAACTCAAGAAGTTCACACGCGGTGAGCCGATGACGCGTGAGTTGATGCAAGGCTTCATTGCCAACCTTGAGATTCCAGCCGCAGAAAAAGAGCGTCTACTCGCCATGACACCTGGCAGTTACACCGGCAAGGCCGCCGAACTCGCAAGACGCGTCTGATGGCGACCAAATCGACCATCTTCAAGGCCAGTGTCCAGATCGCCGACATCGACCACGCCTACTACGCCGATCACGCCCTGACGCTGGCACGCCATCCCAGCGAGACCGACGAGCGCATGATGATCCGCTTGTGCGCGCTGGCGCTGCAGGCGCACAAACTGCAATCCGTATGCGGCGGTGACGGCATTCTGAGCTTTGGCGCCGGCTTGAGCGATCCGGACGAGCCTGACGTTGTTTTGCGTGACTTCACGGGCCTGACACGCCTGTGGATTGAAGTCGGCCAGCCTGAAGACAAACCCCTGCTCAAAGCCTGCGGCCGTGCCGATGAAGTGGTGCTGTACTGCTTCAGCCAGGCGGCCGAGATCTGGTGGCGCACGATGGAAGCCAAACTCGCTCGCCCGAACAACCTGAGCGTGTTTCGCATCCCGACCAGCGCCTCGCAAGCGCTCATTCCCATGGCCACACGCAGCATGCAGTTGCAGGCCACGATTCAGGAAGGGGTTTTGATGCTCGGCGACGGCAGCCACAACGTCGATCTGGAACCAACGCGCTGGAAATAGGGTCGCGTCAGAGTAGGGTCGCGTGCGAGGGTGCTATTCTTGCGCCCATGAAACTGATCCTCAAATGGCTGCTCAGCGCCTGCGCCCTGTTGGCGGTGGCCGCCCTCTACGACGGCGTGGCGCTGCAAAGCTTTCGCGCCGCACTGATCGCCGCGCTCGTCATCGGCCTGTTCAACATGATCCTGCGCCCGGTGCTGGTCCTGCTGACGCTGCCGGTCACGATCATCACAATCGGACTGTTCCTGTTCGTCATCAACGCCCTGATGTTCTGGTCGGCTGCCGGCGTGCTTGAAGGCTTTTATGTGCGCGGCTTCGGCGCCGCGCTGCTAGGCTCGCTGATCTACTCGTGCTTGGGCATCGTTATCGATTCAGCGCTCGAGCGCCTGTTCTTTAAAGAGTGATTCCACCTGCCGGCGCCGGCTGTCGATGATGGACGCATCGATATGGTCGGCCGCTGCCGTGCTGCCACTGCGCGCCTGGCGCGAGAGTTCCTGCGCCGCCTTGAAGCGTTCCAGCGCCGGGGCATAGTCCAGCCTTGCGGTTTGGGCCTCGGCGTCGGCACGAATCGCACGCAGAGTCTGCCCCTGCGCTGCCGACGTACTGGAGAGCAACTGCCAGGCCTGCGCATCACGGGGATGCGCCAGCACCCAGAGCTGCAGGCGCTGCGCCACCTCGCTGAGCTGCTCGACCGGGCCCACACGCAGCGCCAGTTGCGCGCGCAAAAACAGTTCGGGCCGGCGCTGCGCAAAAACGCTGGCGCCTTCAGTGCCCACGGCGTCGCCGCCGGCGCGGAACAAAGCCGCACCGAGCACGTCTTCGCCGGCGGCCATTTCCACTTCGAGCTTCAGCAAACGGGCCAGGCGCACAGTCGCAGCCTCGGGTGGCATCACTTTTGTCAGGCGATCCAGATACTGCCGGGCCACCGAAAAATCACGCAAACGGTTGGCGGCCAAAGCAGCGCCGTACAGAACACCGGCCTGCAGTAGCGGCGTCAACGCAGCCATCTGCAAGCCTTGCGCCTCGGCAGCGATGGCGCGCAAGGCGTCCACGCCGGGGTTTGAGAGCACGCGCGCGCGCGCGCTGATCATGGCGTGCTCCGCGCTGAATGTGGCGCTGACAGCGGTCGCGGCGCCCAGCGGCAAGCGCGCACGCATGTCGGCAATCCGCTCTGTGGTGAGCGGATGACTGCGCAGATAGGGGTAGGCGCCGTTGTCATTGAGGCGCGAGGCCTGCTGCAGCTTGTCAAACATCGAGACAAAACCCTGCGCCTCAAAGCCGGCCTGGGTCATGACGCCAAAGCCGATCCGATCAGCCTCGCGCTCCATGTCGCGCGAAAAATTGAGCTGGGTCTGCGCAGCAACCGCCTGACCACCCACAATCAAGGCGTTGCCCGCGTCCGCACTCTTGCTGGCCGCCAGTACGCCCAGAATCATGGCGCCAATCAACCACGGCGCTTGTTGGCCCTGCTTTGACATCAAGCGTGAAATGTGGCGCTGCGTAACGTGGCTGAGTTCGTGCCCCAGCACGGAAGCCAGTTCGTCACGGCTGCCAACAATCGCGATCAGGCCCAGATGCACACCCAAGTAACCACCCGGCAACGCAAAGGCATTCACCGTGCGGTCACGCCCGAGCATGATTTCCCAGGCAAAACGCTCGTCGAGCTCAGGCGTCAGATCGCCGCGCGCGCGCGCCGCCGCCAGCAGCGGTTGCCAGATGCCCTGCACGTATTCGCCGAGCACCGGGTCGTCAATATAGTCCGGGTCACGGTAGATCTCACGCGCGATACGGTCGCCCAAGCGGCGCTCGTCGCTGCTCGTCATGTCGCTGCCATCACCCAGCGTCGGCAACTGCAGGTTGGTCGGCTCGCCGGCCGTGGCCGCCGGCACGCCCGGCGCAGCCAGGCCGCCCAGACAAAGGGCCAGAAAAACCTGAGCGACCCAGGTCGTCCGAACCCGGGGCAAGATCCTGCAAAGTGGCATACGGCGCATTAAAAATATTTTCCCGACTGAATCTCAGTCGTTACAGTTCAAAGGAGGCGGGCACGGCATGGTCGTATGATGCCGGCTCACTATAAACGTTCTGTAAATTTTGACCGACAAATTGCAAGGCCAGCGAATTTCACCATGAACTCACTCACCCACTTTGACGCGCAGGGTCAAGCCCACATGGTTGACGTGGCGGGCAAAGCCAGCACGCACCGCATTGGTGTCGCTGGCGGACGCATTGAAATGCAGGCCGGCACGCTGGCCATCATCGAGGCCGGCAACGCGAAGAAAGGCGATGTGCTGGGCATTGCGCGAGTCGCCGGCATCATGGCAGCCAAGAAGACCAGCGAACTGATTCCGCTGTGCCATCCACTGGCACTGACCCGGGTTGCGCTTGAATTTGAGCTGCTTCATGCCGACGCGGCAAACGCGGCTGGCGTCGCCTGCACGGCCACGGTTGAGACCGTCGGCCCAACCGGGGTCGAGATGGAAGCGCTAACCGCCGTTCAGGTTGCCCTGCTGACGATCTACGACATGTGCAAGGCCGTAGACCGCGGCATGACCATCACCGACGTGCGCCTGCTGGAGAAGCACGGCGGCAAGTCGGGGACTTTTATCAATCGTTAGAGCGCGCGCACGCTGGCGATGGCCTTGGCCTTGCTGGCAACGCCGGCTTCGCCCATGGCTTGTGCTTCAGCGCGCACCACGGTCACATCGGTGATGCCGATAAAGCCCAGCACAGCGCGCAGATAAGGTTCAACAAAGTCCATGCTCTTGGCCGGGCCTTCGGTATAGGCGCCACCGGTGGAGAGCACCAGAACGGCCTTCTTGCCCTTGAGCAGACCTTCGGGGCCATTGGCGCCGTACTGGAAAGTCTTGCCGGGATGAATCACATGGTCAAGCCAGGCCTTGAGCGCCGACGGAATGCCGAAGTTGTACATCGGCGCGGCCAGCACCAGGGTGTCGGCGTTGAGCAGTTCCTGCAGCACTTTCAGACCGGTGGCGGCGCCGGCTTGGGTTTCGGCCGATTCGGAACGCATGGCACCCAGGGTTGCCATGTCCAGATGCGGCAGGGCGCTTGCGCCCAGATCGCGCACCACGTGGCTGGCGCCGGCGTGCTTTTGCACCCAGTGCGCGTGCAGGGCGTCAACTACGGCGCTGCTGGCCGAGTGCTCGCCCAGGATGCTGCTTTTTACGTAAAGAATGGAGCTCATGTTGTGCTTTCAGTGAGGTGATTGTGATGACCTCAGTCTAAAAGGCGACCCGTGCATCGCTGGTCCGAAATTTTCACTGCACCATTCGAATAAACTGAAGTCGCCGACACCTGGCGCGAATTCAGGCACGCCCAGGAATCAGAGCGACATGCCGCCGGAAACCTCGATCACGGCGCCGTTGATGTAGCTGGCTTCGTCGCTGGCCAGAAAGGCGTAGACGTTGGCAATTTCCTGCGGCGTACCCAGGCGCCCCAGTGGCACCTTGGCCTGCAGGCCCAGCAGCACCTTCTCGGGCATGGCGGCCACCATCGGCGTTGTGATGAAACCAGGCGCCACGGCATTGACACGGATCCCCTTGGGGCCGAGCTCGCGGCTCCAGGTCTTGGTAAAACCGATGACGCCGAACTTGGTGGCGGCGTAGTTGGTCTGGCCAAAATTGCCGTAGAGGCCAACCACTGAGCTGGCGTTCAGAATCACACCGCTGCCCTGCGTCACCATGACGTCGGCCACCGCCTGCGAGCAATGAAAGACACCGCGCAAGTTGACGTCAACCACGCGGTCAAACTGCTCGATCGTCATTTTCTGCAGCCGCGCGTCCTGTGTGATGCCCGCGTTGTTGACCAGCACATCGATGCGTCCAAACTGCGCTTTGACCTGCGCCACGGCGGCGTCAACCGTGGCGCGCTGCGTCACATCGATCACAAAGCCTGCGGCCGTGGCACCCAGGGCGCGGCACTGGGCCACGGCCTCATCAACGCCCGCTTGTTTGATATCGCAAACAATGACGGTGGCACCCTCGGCGGCAAATTTGAGTGCGGTAGCCAGGCCGATGCCCTGGGCTGCGCCCGTGACAAGACAAACTTTTTGAGACAGGCGAAGAGCGGTCATGATCAATATGGTTGAGTTGTGAAAAAAAGCGCCAGGAAAAAATCCGGCTTTCGCGCAGGGCCTGACGCGGCCTTGCCGGTCCGGCAACATCGCCGCGCCGCTGCATTCTATCGGGCGGCATGCCCGGATCCGGCCGGCACCAAGCTGTGCCACACTGCAAGGCAGTCAACCCAAACTCACGAATGGCACGCTCCCATGTTTGACCTTCAACCCCTGCCCCACTATTTTTCGCCCGAACACGAGCAGTTCCGCAGCACGCTGCGCGAGTTCGTCACGCGCGAGATCACACCCTTCGTCAACGCGTGGGACGAAGCCGGCACCTTTCCGCGTTCGCTCTACAAGCGCGCCGCCGAACTCGGCATCACCGGCCTGGGTTACCCGGAAGAATACGGCGGCACGCCGGTCGACGTTTTCTACCATCTGGTAGCGGCCGAAGAGTTTGCGCGCAGCGGCGGCGGCGGCGTTTCGGCCTCACTCAATTCGCACACCATCGGCCTGCCGCCGATCCTGAACCACGGCTGCGAAGAGCTCAAACGGCGCGTCATTCCCAGCGTGCTGGCCGGCGATGCGATTGCCGCACTCGCTGTCACCGAGCCCTCCGGCGGCTCCGATGTGGCCGCCTTGCGAACCACCGCCGTGCGCGACGGCGAGCACTACATCGTCAACGGCGAGAAGACCTTCATCACCTCGGGCATGCGCGCCGATTTCTTCACCGTGGCGGTGCGCACCGACCCGGCCAACAAGGGCGCGGGCGGCATCTCGGCCCTGCTGATCGAAGGCAACACGCCGGGCCTGTCGCGCACCGAACTGAAAAAAATGGGCTGGTGGTCGTCCGACACCGCGCACCTGCATTTCGACAACTGCCGCGTGCCGGTGCAGAACCTGATTGGTGTTGAGAACAAGGGCTTCAAAACCTTTATGAGCAACTTCAACGCCGAGCGCCTGAGCCTGGCGGCTTCGGCCTGCGGCTACGCCCAAGTCTGCCTGGACGAGGCGCTGGACTGGGCACGCCAGCGCCACACCTTCGGCCAGGCCTTGTCCGAGCGCCAGGTGATGCGCCACAAGCTGATGGACATGGCGCTGCGCATCGACGCCGCGCGCTGCCTGGTCTACGAACTGGCGTATCGCATCAAGCACCAGGCCGGCGACCCGAACCAACTGGTGGCACGCATCTGCATGGCCAAGGTGCTGGCAACGCAAGCCATGCAGTTCTGCGCCGACCAGGCAATCCAGATCCTGGGCGGCATGGGCTACATGCGCGGCACCAAGAGCGAGCGCATCTACCGCGAGGTTAAAGTGATGATGATTGGCGGCGGCTCCGAAGAAATCCTGAAAGACCTGGCCGCGCGCCAACTTGGAATTTAGGAAGGCACCACCATGCAAGACACCTGCCGCGACCTGCTCGAGGAATACCAGGCACTGGCCGATTTTTGTGACACGCTGACACCGGCGCAGTGGCAGACGCGCAGCACGTTTTTCGGCTGGACGCCTTGGGACGAAATTGCGCACCTGTGCTACTTCGACGAGACCGCGCTGCAATCGGTCATCGAGCCGCAGACCTTCATCAAGGGCATGCTGCAGCTCAACCCCAGGATGGCAGCGGGGGAGCCGATCAGCGCCATTGCCCGCACCCAATACGGTGCGTTCGACGGCGCCACGCTGACACAGCACTGGCGCGGTCTGCATGAGCGGTTGGTGGTAGCGCTCGCCGGGCTGGATGCGAAAGCGCGCCTGCCCTGGTACGGCCCCACGATGAGCGCACGCTCCTTCGCCAGCGCACGCCTGATGGAAACCTGGGCCCACGGCCAGGACATCTGGGACGTGATCGGACGCCAGCGAGCGGCCACCGCCCGCCTCAAACCGATCGCGCACATTGGCGTCACCACCTTTGGCTGGAGCTTTGTCAACCGCAAGCTGCCGGTGCCACCCGCTGCACCGTACATCGCGCTGAGTGCACCCGACGGCAGCCTCTGGAGTTGGGGCGAAGCGTCCGAGAGCAGTTGGGTACGCGGCAGCGCGCAGGACTTCTGCCTGCTCGTCACACAGCGACGCAACCGCGCCGACACGCAACTCACATGGCAAGGCGTTGCGGCCGACCAGTGGCTCTCCATCGCCCAGTGTTTCGCCGGACCGCCAGCAGACGCGCCCGCACCCGGCGCCGACGGCCGCCAGAAGTGACACCCCCAGGCATCCCGCTGGCCCTGGCACAGCGCGCGCGAATCGAGGCGGCGCTGGCCGCCTGCCATGCGGATGCCGGAGCGGCCATGCTGTCAGACCTGGTGTTTTCCAACCTCTACCTGTTTCGCGCCGCGCACGACTACCGCCTGGTTGAAGGTGACTGGCCCTTGATTGCCGGCCACACCTACGACGGCTCGCACCACGCAATCCCGTTGTTCGATCTGGCGCTGATCCCCACGAGCGTGCTGGCGCAGATCCTGGCGCAGCATGACTGCCTGTACCCGTTATCCAAACAGCAGGTGGCGCAACTCGACCCGCGCGTGTTCGAAGCCGTGGCCGCGCGCGACGATGCCGACTACCTCTACGCCGCCGAAAACTTCCGCCATTACCGCGGAACAAAGCTGCTGAAGAAACGTAATCTGATGAAGCAGTTTCTGGCCACCCATGCCGTACTCAGCGTGCCGCTGGACGCCAGCGTAGGCGACGATGCACGCACCGTGCTCGCCGGCTGGATGCTTGAGAAAGGCAAAGGCCCGGGCGAAGCTGATGAGCAACCCTGCCTGGAAGCCTTGGCCCATCTTGAAGGATTCGGCCTGCAGGGTTTCCTGCACTACGCCGACGATGCGCCCGCCGGTTTCGTGCTGGCGCAGGAAATCAGCAGCGGCGTTTTCGTCATGCGTTTTGCCAAAGGTCTGGCGCGCTACAAGGGCATCGCGCAGTACATGTTTCACCACTTCGTCACGGCCTCAGCGCGGCCGGTCCAGTGGCTCAACTTCGAGCAGGACATGGGCCTGGCCAACTTCCGCAAGACCAAGCTCTCGTATCAGCCAGCCGCGTTGCTTGACAAGTACCGCCTGCGTTTGCACGCCATCTGAGGGCCGACCATGAGCACCGACCTCCTTGCCGGATTCCTGTCCGGCGCTGCCCTGATCATCGCCATCGGCGCCCAGAACGCATTTGTGCTGCGCCAGGGTATCCGGCGTGAGCATGTGCTGGCCGTGGTGCTGGTCTGTGCCGGTGCTGACGCCCTGCTGATCGCCGCCGGCATTGCCGGTCTGGGCGCGCTGATTGCGGCCCTGCCCGCCGCCTTGGTTGCGGCCCGCTACGGCGGTGCCGTCTTCCTGCTCGGCTACGGCCTCATTGCCGCACGCCGTGCCCTGCAAGCACAGCGCTTGACGGTCGATTCCGCTGTCGGCACGTCGCTTGGCAGCGCCATGGCCACCTGTCTGGCCTTCACCTTCTTGAACCCGCATGTCTATCTCGACACGGTGATCCTGCTGGGCTCGCTGGCAAGCCAGCGAGGGATAAACGGGCGCTGGGTTTTTGGTGCTGGTGCGGCAACGGCCAGCTTCGTCTGGTTCTTTGCGCTGGGCTACGGCGCGCGCCTGCTGGGTCCGCTGTTTTCCGAGCCCAAAGCCTGGCGCGTGCTCGATGCGCTGATCGCCCTCATCATGTTCACACTGGCGGGCAGTCTGCTGCTCGGGTAGTCAATCGGCTGTTTGCCGCAGCGTGGCCAGGATTGCGTCGCAGCCGGCTTCGATCTGGTCGAGCACTTGTTCAAAATCACGTTCACGTCCGTAGAACGGATCGGGAACATCCTCGCCTGCTGGCGCACCTAAAAACGCGGTGAAGTAACGCAGCTTGTGCCGGTTCTTTGGCGGGCAGCGCAGTTGCAGCGTCTGCATCGTTGCATCGTCCATTGCGACGATCATTGCGAAGCGCTCGAAGTCGCTCAGCAACAAAAGGCGCGCGCGCAAAGCCGACATGTCGTAGCCGCGCCGCGTGGCGTGCTTCTGGGCGCGCATGTCAGCTGGCTCTGCCACCGCAAAGTCATGGGTCCCGGCCGATTCAACATCAACCCACGGCTCCAGTCCCTCGTCTGCCAGCTTTTGCCGCAGCACCACATCGGCCGTCGGGCTGCGGCACAGGTTGTCATTGCAGACGAAGAGTATGGAAGAGTGGTTCATGGGGCAGATCGCGCTCACATCGTGTTCAGGTGCCAAATTATTGACGATGTGCCGATACCGTTGCAGCGTCTGAGGTAGAAGAATAAGAAAGTTCCGGTCCCGCTTCCACAGCGCACAAATTTGCAACGGATCACAAGGGATGTTTGGGCGGTACGTCGTTACATCAGTGAAGTGCGGATGTCCACGACGGTCTGCCTACCGGTGCTCCAGTTCAACGCCGTAAAGAAGCAGTTCGTGGCGGCCCGCAAGGTGCCCCTAGAAGTCATTGAGCAAAGTGGGAATCGGTCATTCGCGGCAATCAGCTGAGCAGGGAAGAAGTCACTTGGGCGGTGCGCTCATCTGGCTACGCCGCCAATCGATCGATTCGAGGACGCGTCAACTTGCCTGCTTGGTACAAGTCGTACTGCAGTTGCATACCTGCCCACAACTCAGGACTGGTACCGAAAGCCTCACCCAAGCGATAGGCCATGTCAGCAGAAACACCCGACGCGCCTGTCACTACGCGGGATAAGGTCACGCGGTTTACGCCCAACTTTACCGCGGCTTCTGTCACCGTAATATCCCCCAAATACTCCCGGAGAATTTCGCCGGGATGCGGCGGGTTATGCATTCGAGTCATATTGAACCTCAGTGGTAATCTCTGTAATCGACAAGCACGGCATCTGCACCTTGAAAGGCGAACACCATGCGCCAGTTGCCATTGACGGTCAGGGCCCAATGGCCTTTGAGTTCACCCTTCAAGGGGTGCAGCGCCCAGGAAGGTGCCGAGAGGTCTTCAGGTTTGACCGCTTGATCCAAAGCCGCCAGTTGCAGGCGTAACTTGGCAGCATGCGCAGCCTGTATCCCTGACTTGCTGCCTGTTTCAAAAAAGCGTTGCAGACCTTTGTGGCGAAAACTCTTGATCATTGGTCGTATTGTAGTGTGTAGCGCCTCAAACTACAAGTCACTAAATTGCGCTGGTTCTGCGACTGCAATCCGGAGTAATGCTCTACTTCCAGATTTGGTCGTAACGTGAGGCCGCCATTCCTGATTGGTAAGCCGCAAACCCGACATAGAAATTAGGTTGCCGGACTCCTGTCACTGACGGGTAAGAACTTTGTGCCCATTGCGGTCACACAAAATCGCAATGAATTTGGCTCTTCACCAGCGAAGGCTGACGGCCACGAGCACCCGCTTTGCGGCAGCCTGCTTGTCTGTTGACCGGGATGCCTCACCAGAGTCCATCACTCCACCCCGCACCACGCCGCATCGGGCTGCCAGCTGGCCACCCAGGCGGGTAACTGCTCTGGTGGCATGGGCCGTGCAATGCCGTAGCCCTGAGCCAGTTCGCAACCCAGCTGCAGCAGCGCGGTGCCGTGCGCCACCGTCTCCACACCTTCGGCAATCACGTCGCGCCCGAACGCGGCGGCCAGGCTGATGATGCCTTGCAAAATGGCCATGTCATCCGGGTCGTCAAGCATGCCACTCACAAAGCTCTGGTCAATCTTGAGCAGCGTGACATGCAGGCGTTTGAGGTAGGTGAGTGACGAGTAGCCGGTGCCAAAGTCGTCCAGCGCAAAC
>CAITXW010000321.1 GCA_903896425.1 uncultured beta proteobacterium
CCTACCTGAGTCGTAAAACCGAGAAAAAATCAGTCGGTGACACGCCCGCGCAAGGCTTTGGTCTCTGAGCGCTGGCTCTTGGCCGCGCGCAATCGTTGTTTCGAGCCGTAGCTCGGTTTTGTGGCGCGCCGCTTCTTGGGTGCCACGGCCACACTGTTGACTAACTCGTGCAGGCGCAGCAAGGCGTCGAGCCGATTCATCTCCTGCGTGCGCTGCTGCTGCGCCTTGATCACCAGCACGCCATCCTTGGTGATGCGGCTGTCGTGCAGCGCCAGCAGGCGCTCCTTGACATCGTCCGGCAGCGAAGATGCCGGAATATCAAAGCGCAGATGAATCGCGGTTGAGACCTTGTTGACGTTCTGCCCGCCCGCGCCCTGGGCGCGGATGGCGCTGAGCTCAACCTCGTCTTCGTTGATTTGCAGCGGCGCGGCAACGTCAGCCATGGTGCGATGCCTTCGTCATTGTGACTGGTAGCCCGTATGCAGCGCAGCGAAATACGGGGCCGGCAGCGCAGGTCAGCGATGGCATGACAACCCCGTATTGCGCCTTCGGCTTCATACGGGCTACGCGCCAGTCTCTGACTCTGGCGCCGTCAGGTAGCGCGCCACAAAGGCGCCTACCGAACTGGCAGGCAATGGCAACCAGACGGTGTGGCCGCTGCCCGGCGCCACGCTCATGGCCTGCGCCTCGGTGTTTTCCATCTGCGTCAACTGCACATCGGTGTTACCGGCAGGCTGGATGATCTCCAGCCAGTCACCGACGGCAAAGCGATTCTTCACCGTGACCTCGGCCAGACCCCGCGCCGCGTCAAACGAAATCACATCCCCCACATAGAGGCTGCGGCCCGATTCCGAATAGCCGCGCAGATAGTTCTGCGTTTCCTGCGGCGTGTGGCGCTGGAAGAAACCCGAGGTGTAGCCGCGATTGGCCAGGCCTTCGAGCTGCCCGAGCAGGGCCGGGTCAAGCTCGCGCCCAGCAACGGCGTCGGCGATGGCGCGGGCATAGCTCTGCACCGTGCGCGCCACGTAGTACGGGCTCTTGGTGCGGCCTTCTATCTTGAGTGAATCAACGCCGATCTCGACCAGGCGCTGCACGTGCTCGATGGCGCGCAAGTCCTTCGAATTCATGACATAGGTGCCGTGCTCATCTTCCTCGATCGGCATGTAGCTGCCCGGGCGCTGGCCTTCCTCGATCACATAGACCTCGGCGCGCTCGCGCTCGGCGGCCGCTTGCGGCGCCAGGATGTCGCCCGACGCATCCACAACGCCGGGTTGCGTCTTGTAGTCCCAGCGGCAAGAGTTGGTGCAACTGCCTTGATTCGCGTCCCGGTGGTTGAAGTAGCCCGACAACAGGCAGCGCCCGGAGTAGGCGATGCACAGCGCGCCGTGCACAAAAACTTCGAGCTCGGTGTCCGGACATTCCTGTCGGATCTGCGCCACCTGGTCGAGCGAAAGTTCACGCGACAGGATGACACGGGCCACACCGACGCTCTTCCAGAAACGCACCGCCGCCGAGTTGACGGTATTGGCCTGCACCGAGAGATGGATCTCCATCTCGGGCCAGGTCTCGCGCACCATCATGATGAGGCCGGGGTCCGACATGATCAGCGCGTCGGGCTTGAGCGCAATAACCGGCGCCATGTTCTGCACATAGCTCTTGATCTTGTTGTCGTGCGGAAAAATGTTGGAGACCAGGTAAAACTTGTTGCCAAGCTGATGCGCCAGATCAATGCCCTGCCCCAGCACCTCCAGCGTGCCAAAGTCGTTGTTGCGCACGCGCAGCGAATAGCGCGGCTGGCCAGCATAAATGGCGGTCGCGCCAAAGGCAAACGCCGTCTCCAGCATCTTTAGCGAGCCGGCCGGCGCCAGCAGTTCAGGGGTTTTCAAAGTCATGGCGGGATTATCGATGTTGTCGTGTTCCGGACAAGCTTGAGGGTCATGCATGCCCGACAATGCCTGCTTAGTGAAAACCAAATACTTTGCGCAGCTCGTTGCGCTGTCTGCCCTGTGGGGCGCCTCTTTCATGCTGATCCGCATCGCCAGCCCGCTGCTCGGGCCCAATGTGCTGGCGGCGCTGCGCATCGGTGTTGCCACCCTGACGCTGACGATCCTGATGCGCGCCATGCAGCACCGCTGGCCGCTCAAGCACTGGCGCGAGCTGGCCGTTCTGGGCGCGCTTTCGGTCGCCTTCCCCTTTCTCTTGTTCGCCTGGGCCGCACTGCAACTGCCAGCTGGCTATAGCGCGCTGCTCAATACCACGGCCGTTGTGTTTGGCATCTTCGCTGCCGCCTGGCTCAAGGAAGATACGCTGACCCTGCGCAAATTGATTGGCTGCGCCTGCGGCTTTGCCGGTGTGGCGCTGATCGTGGGGCTCGGTCCCGTCAAACCCTCGCTGCAGGTGATTCTGGCGGCGCTGGCCTGCACCGCTGCATCCGCCTGCTACGGCATTTCAACGCCGCTGATGAAGCGCGCCATCGGTCGCATGCAGCCGCTGCAGATTGCCGCCGGCATTCACGCGCTGTCACTGGTGATGCTGGCACCCGGCGCCCTGTGGAGCTGGCCGCAGGCGCAGTTCACGCCCGGGGCCCTGGCCGCGGTGGCCGTCATGGGCGTGGTGACGTCGGGCCTGGCTTACTGGCTGCACATTCGCATCCTGGTTCATGTCTCGCCCGTCGCGGCGATGAGCCCGACTTTTTTGATACCGGTCTTTGGCGTCACCTGGGGCCACCTGTTTCTGGGCGAACAGTTGAGCAGCGGGATTTACATCGGCGGCGCATTGGTGCTGGTGGCCAGCGCCCTGATCACTGGCTTTAACCCCTGGCGCCAGGCGCTGGATGTGGTTGACGCCGAACTCTAAACCGGGAAATCATCATCGTGTCTGTAGCCCGTATGGAGCCGAAGGCGAAATACGGGGATGCGTTTGGGCTGCCGGCCCCGTATTGCGCTGCGCTCCATACGGGCTACGAACCTGTGCTCCTCGCAAAGCCAAAATAACGCAAAAAGATCAATCAGCGCAGGCCTTGATCGGCGCCAGGCCGCTCACCACATCGCCGCACTGGGCGCGGTGGTTGAGCGCGTGTTCCATGACCACCAGCGCCAGCATGGCTTCGGCGATCGGCGTGGCGCGGATGCCGACGCAGGGGTCGTGCCGGCCCTTGGTACTGACTTCGGTCGACTGGCCACGGACATCAATCGAGGCGCGCGGTGTCAGGATTGAACTGGTGGGTTTGACCACCAATGACACTTCGATGTCCTGCCCGCTGCTGATGCCGCCGAGCACACCACCGGCATTGTTCGCGGCAAACCCCTGCGGTGTCAGCGAGTCGCCGTGCGTGCTGCCACGTTGCGCCACGCTGGCAAAACCGGCGCCGATCTCGACACCCTTGACGGCGTTGATGCCCATCATGGCGTAGGCTATTGTTGCGTCGAGCTTGTCAAACAGTGGCTCACCGAGACCGACCGGAACATTCGTGGCACAGACGCGGATGCGCGCGCCGCAGGAGTCGCCGGCCTTGCGCAGCGCTTCCAGATAGTCCTCCAACGCCGAGACATCTGCCACCGGGGCGAAGAACGGGTTGGTTGGCACATGGTCCCAGGATTCGAAGGCAATCGGCAGTTCACCGATCTGCGTCATGCAGCCGCGAAACTGCGTGCCGTAGCGCTCGAACAGCCACTTCTTGGCCACGGCACCGGCGGCGACCATGGGCGCCGTCAATCGCGCGCTGGAGCGACCACCGCCGCGCGGATCGCGGATGCCGTATTTCTGAAAGTAGCTGTAGTCCGCATGGCCCGGTCGGAAGGTGGCCAGGATGTTGCCGTAATCCTTGCTGCGCTGATCGGTGTTCTTGATCAACAGGCAAATCGGCGTGCCGGTGGTTTTGCCTTCATAAACGCCGCTGAGGATTTCCACGGCATCAGGCTCGTTGCGCTGCGTCACAAACTTGGAGGTGCCGGGGCGCCGGCGGTCCAGATCACCCTGGATGTCGGCCTCGCTCAGCAGCATGCCCGGTGGGCAGCCGTCGATCACGCAGCCAATGGCCGCTCCGTGGGATTCACCAAAATTGGTGACCGCAAAAAGATGTCCGAAGGTGTTGCCGCTCATGCGCTCGATTATCCCAGAGGATTCGCATTCGTCGGGAACCCTGCCGGCTGTCATGCCGGACCCGATCCGGCATCCATGCCTTATGACAGTGCCACCCGTACCCTGGATTGCGGGTCGGAGCCCAATGGGATGGACGCCCCACCTCTAACCGGCATCAATGTGCCAAAGTGGATATCTCAACAACCACTTCAACGAGAAGGAGCGTCC
>CAITXW010000322.1 GCA_903896425.1 uncultured beta proteobacterium
AGCCCTTCCGCAATGTAAGGGTTGGCCGCAATGCCTCGGCGCATGTAGGTGCAGGCGCTCACAAAATCCCCGTCGCGAAACGCAATTTGGCCCGCCTGGTACCAGTGCGCTGGTGAAGTGGCTGCTTCTTTCAAATAGCTTTTCATGGCGGTCTTGGTGTCGCCGGTCATCAGGCTGATGTCGCCCATGAGCATGCGCACGCCCAGGTTGTCAGCGGGGCACCAGGCCAGCAGCTTTTTAGCCAATGCTTTGGCCGCCTTGCCGTCACCTCGGTGCATCAACCCCAGCAGAAAGCCGTGGGCAATGCGCAAAAAGGAGCGGTTGTCGATCTCAGCCCATGAAATCTGGCCTTTGAAGCCTGGCGGGATGAGGGCAATAGCCTGTCGGTAGGCTTTTTCGCGCACGTCAGTGGATTCATCGCGCATTTCAAGGCTCCACAGCCGATTGGCAATGAAGTTTTGAATCTCCAGTTGCCCCGGGAACTTGACCAACAGCTTTCGGGCGCGCAGCAGGGCCTGTTTATGGCTGATGCGGCCTGCTTCAAGGCTGTCGATCAACTCGTCAAGCTCCTCTTCTTCGGCCCAATCCCTGGAGAACGTGCCGTATTGAACCGTCTTGTCGGTCCCGTCGTCGGTGCCCGCACTTACCGAAAAACTAAGTTGGGTCGTCATTGTTTGGGTCCTTTTTTGGCTGTTAGGTTGTGAACACCCGTCCCTGCGAGGCAACATATCGGCGAATTTCAGGCGCCATGTGTTCTGGCACCAGCATCACGGCCAGTTCCATCGCATCGGCAATGCGCTCGATGGAAGACAAGCGCGGATCGCGCTTGCTGCTCTCTATCTCTGACAGATGCTGCACCGACATGCCCGCAATGCTCGAAACGTTTTCCAGGGTCAAGTGACGCTGGTTACGGTATCGGCGAAGGGTTGAGGGGATGTAGGAGTGCATAGTGGGCAGTTTAGGTTGCGAGATGGAAGATTTTTCATGCGATATTGTGAATTCGTAAAATCAAACTCCCTACTCCAACAACGCAGTTTCCGCCTGCCGCCGCGTGACAAGTCCCGCAAGCACCCTCCCCCCTCCATAAACCCAGCGGCGCAACTCTTGCCCGGCGCCGGGCCAGTCGCGTTGATTAATCCTTCTGCGCAGCGTTGATGTTTGTAGCCGCCCGTTGGGCGCCTGCGGCGTGAGATACAAAGCAAAGCTCCCAGCGCAAGCAATCGTGCTGGAAGAGGCCAAACGCAACACCCGCGAGATCGCCGCCTCCAGGCTGTCAACGAAGTAGGTGTCGTACTTGGCCAGTTGCGCCGGATCACCGAACTTGCTGCAGACATGCTCGAAGTGGGCTTGTGAGAACGCCTGATCGGCACTCGCCGTTGGCATGGGACCGGCCAGGAACACGACCAGATCGCGAAACTCGGGCCAGGTGCGTGGGCGCAGTGTGTCGCCCTGCCAGTCAAGGATCGACAGATCCCCGGCCTCAGAGTCCACGAATAGCGTCTTGCGGGAATCAAGTGTGCGGATCTGTGACGTCTTGCCGGAGCCAGGAATCCCTATCAGGGCAATCTTGGCACAGCGCTTCTCCGACATCCGTTCTTCGGCAGAGATGATTGGGAGTGCCATCACGCCACCTCTTTCATCTGATCGATCACCGCCGGGTTCCAGAGAATCTGGTAGCCCGAATGACCATTGCGGGAGTACGGCAGCGCCTCACCCCATGCCTGACCTGCTTCAGTGAGCTCCCATTCGTCACGTTCATTGCGCAGTTGCAAACCCATTGCAGCCAAGCGGGCATTGACACTGCGAGCGGCCATGCCCAGGTGTTGTCCCAGCTTGGTCGGATTCATGGCGGCGATTGGCTCGTCGTTGGTGGGCAAAGCCCTACGCATGGTTTCAATGGCAAGGCCGGTGTTTTCTTGGATGCAGGTCAATGTGGCGGCCATGGCAACGCCATGCTTGACACCAGGACCGGCGAGCGGATCCGCGACAAGATTGCCGCCAGCAAGCGCAAGGGACTGTGGATGGGTGGTGTGCCGCCATTGGGCTACGACGTTGCCAACCGTCTGCTGGTCATCAACGAGACCGAGGCCGCCGTAGTGCGGCGCATCTTTGCCGAAATGCTCACCATTGGGTCACCGACGCGAATCGCTGAGCGCCTCGAATCTGAAGGGATCACATTGCTGGCGCCCGACATTGTCATGCAGTTGATCGCAGGCACGCAGCCAAGGCGGCTGACATTGATGTGGTTCCAGCGGAACCGGCTGCCGGTGGGCTGGCAGGCTCAGCGCGCAATCATCGACAGCTTCAAATAGGAATCACCATGGCCAAGAAAGACAAAGG
>CAITXW010000323.1 GCA_903896425.1 uncultured beta proteobacterium
CAACGTAGCACCCAATGTTCACCAATTTGGGCCATGCCCCAATGGTCGAATTTCGGATTTACAAAAACTGATGGGCTACGCGTGGGCTACAGATGGGCTATTTTTGGGCTACAAAGCAAAATGCCCACTTTGAGTGGGCACTTACTTACGGGGGAAGCCCCGTATCTATTGGTTGCGCGAGAAGGATTTGAACCTCCGACCGGTTATGAGGCTAATTCAACAACCATGTACAAAAACGCCGTTGTGTCCGCAAAAGTGGGCTACATCGTTGTTATGTAACGCTATTTTCATATTTTCAAGGACCGTGGCAGCAACCATCTGAAACCTGTTCGTCCCACCTGAACCCAGCCAACCCCGGCACCCAGAGCATAACGATCGCAGATAAATGCGACCAAGAAGCATTTTCCAGCCCCGTTGAATCCGCACAAGTTGGGACAGTAGATCGGCAAGTGTCCACCACTCACGCAACTTGGTCATTGGGATCCTTGCGCTGTTCATAGTACACGTCATTAGCGGCCCGACTCAATTCCTTGAGCCCAAGGTTGAGAAGGGATGCCCAGTTGTGAACAACCTGAACGTCTGCAGGCAAACCTTCCAAAGAACAAGTGCTGCTTGTCTCAGCGACGGTGACCAAAATCTGCTGACCCATTTGGTGAGCCAGTTCTACCAGTGCAGATTGCCAAGGCTCGAGTCGACCGAATCGAAACTCTCGTGGACCGCCTTTTTGAATACCGACGTTTCGACCATCACCCGCTGTGGCTTCAACCCGGCCTCTCAAAAGTCGTCCCTCAAGTTTGGGCCTCAGCGGGGTCAACAGAACATGCATCGGATCGCCAACCGTGACCGCAGTCCGCGCGGTCTGCGCCTGGAATGTAACCACTTCACTTTCGACCGCCACATCGAAACTCTCTTGCTTTTGGTAGACAAATCGGCGGATTGCATCCGTATCCACACCTCGGCTTTGTTCCAGCAAACGAATGTCATCGACAACCGTCGGCGATGTTGCCATCAAGCGAGCCACTTGATTGAGAAGTTCCGAGTTCAGCGTGACCGCCTCCAAGACAGCATTGATGTCCCGTTCGTCGCTAGCTTCGTCGCGCTCTGTGATTGATACTGGGAGTCTGGCTTGCGCCATGCGAGGCAACGCCCCCTCAATTACATAGGCGCCATCGATGACTTTGAGTGGTGAAACTTCCGGGAAATCTGTCTCGGTTAAAAAACTCAGATCCGGCTGTCCAGAGGAAACAACCTCGGCGCGGCTGCGAGCGCGCTTTCTCAAGTCGCTCAGCGAAGGCTTAGCTTCCGCCAAGATTCCTAGTTCAATAGTTATGGTTGGCCGATATTTTTGAGTCATCAAATTTCTCCTCGTGAAATTAGTAGTGATCCGAGCACCAGCATCCACCAATGAAATCCGACCATTGACAGCGTTGCTGCGTTGGCTGCGGCCGCATCGACACCGTGCTGAACGAAGAACAAGCGATGCCCTGCTCGCTGGTTTCTGGGCTCACAAGCCCGACATCGAATATTGAAACCCTTGATCTGGCTGCTGAGGGGGACTGAGTCGGTGGTACTGAGTACAACCATCTGCATCTTTGCCACCCCTGCTTCCAGCAAGGCTGCCGTCAGCCGTGCCGCAGGGCGTGGGTTAATGAGGCTGATGAAATTCCCGTTACGACAGAGCGACCAGTCTTGCCAAAGGGTATGCAGTGTTTTCCAATTTCCGGCGTCACACTGGGAACTCAAATACCTGGATACTTCATCGAACTTGACCTGCCTCGCGGCTCGCGCCCAAAGGAAG
>CAITXW010000324.1 GCA_903896425.1 uncultured beta proteobacterium
GGTAACGCCACAGCGCACGGCGCAACACCGCGGGCGTGAGGGGCTGCAACGTGCCGCTGACACTGGTTTGCAGCACGGCCGCATCGGCACTGGCGTCGTCGTAATAGTCCACGTGCGCCACCGTGCGCGCCGGTTCACCGTGCGCGCTGCGCATAAAGCGAAAGCGGTAGTGGCCCTGCACCGGGTTAAAAGGCGAGACATGAAACACCTTGTCGGCACGCTGTTCCACGCCGTAGCGGGGCGCGTCCAGCACATAGCAGTGGCGTTCGCCAAAGGTGTTGTTCACCTCCACCACGATGGCGCGCAGGGCACCACCCTGGTCATCGGCGGCGCGGTGGCAATACCAGAAGCTCACCGGCTTGAAGGTGTAGCCCAGCACACGCGGGTAGCGTCACATCGACGGTGTGGGTGTGGCCGCCGAAATAATCGCCCGCTTCCAGCAGCGTGATATCGGCCTTGCCCCGCAGGGCATGGGCTGCTGCCAAGCCTGAAATACCCGAACCCACAACGGCAACTTTGATCGACACGCGCACTTCCTTAAATTGAGCAAGCCAATTTGATACCTGTTGGTAGCAATATGACTGTTTGGTATTTTTATAACCAGACCATTCTATTTCTTAACTCAGGCGTATACAATTTGGCGTATGGTCAGCACTACTCCCACCAAGGTCTCTTTCAAAACGCAAATGTTGTCGGCGCGTGAAGACGCGATCATCCACTCCGTCAATCGCCTGCTGGCCCAAAAAGGTTTTGAAGCCATGACGGTGGACGAAGTGGCGGCCGACGTGGGCATTGCCAAAGCCAGCCTGTACAAGCACTTTCCCAGCAAAGAAGACCTGGCAGCGGCGGCCATGGCGTCGGTGATGCGCCGGGCGCAAGTGTTCTTGGATGAGTTGCCCACGAAAGCGTCACCCATCGACAAGCTGCGTCGTGTCGTGGCGTGGACCATGAGCCTGAAACTGGCAGGTGAAATGCCCTCACTGCCCAGCCAGAACTCCCGCCTGCGCAGCACCCTGATGGGCCACAAAGACTATATGGACGGCTTGATGGATGTGAGCGACCGTTTGGGTGCCTGGATTGAGACCGCGCAGAAGCAAGGCGTACTCAACCCAAAGCTACCGTCCATTGCCGTGCTGTACACCTTGTACGCCCGCGCCTGCGACCCGGTGCTGGAATTTCTGAAAATTGGCGACTTGTACAACAACGACGAAATCATCGCCCTGGTTCTGAGCACTTGCTTTGAAGGTATCGAAGCCCGGTAATCGCCAGTACCAGGACACTGATTGCTTTGGGTGCATCGCCAACCGCCAGGATCGGTTTCTAACTGGCGTTGAACTAAACCTCCAGAAAGCGCTCTGTGGCCTGTACCCGCAATCTGTCTTTTGAAGCCAGCGGCGACCGCACTCAAACCCGCTTAAACCGGCGAGAACGAAACCGACTTCATCACCTTGGTTTCCTGCCCTACGATGATGTCGAGAGCACGCAACTCCTTGACATAAAACGGCCACGCTGCGTCCTCTGTCATCAGCTTGCGCCGCCGCTCACGCTCGGCCAGACTGTCAAAAGCCCACAGGTGAACGACCTGATTGAGCGGGCCTATCTCCGACACGAAAAATCCGACCAGATGTCCGAGGTATTTCTTTTGCAGCGGCAGCGCTGCGCGCTCATAGAGTTCGAGGAAGTCAGCGGTGCGAAGTGGCTTGATGGTGTAGGTGCGTTGTTCGACGATCATGTGTAAATTCCTGTCAGTACGTTTGGATGCGGATCATTCCATTTTGATACCGAGTTCATTGATAAGCCGACCCCAGTAGGCGTAGTCGGAGGCCATCTTTGACGCCAGCAGGGCGCCAGTTGTGCCGGTCGGCGTCAAGCCGAGCGCATGCAGGCGCGCCCGCATCGCATCAGTCTTGACAATCTTGACCAATTCGACATTGAGCGTGTTGATGATTTCGTCCGGCGTTCCCGCGGGCGCGAAAACCCCATGCCACGAATTGCCGATCACGCCGTTGGGATCGAGATCGGCATTGAATTCGGTCATCGTCGGCACATTGGGCAGACTCGGAATCCGCTCTGTGCCGGACACCACCAGCGCCTTGATGCGATTACCCAGAATCGACGGGACCGCCGTCGTCGCCGCCTCAAGGTAGATGCTGGCAACGCCGCTCATCACATCCGGCGAGGGGTTGGTCTTGTAGGGAATGTGCGTGAGTTTGATTCCGAGACGTCGCGCCCATGATTCAAGCGCAACGTGCGGCTGCGAACCAACGCCCGTCGATGCGTAATCGATTTTCCCCGGGTTGCGTTTGGCGTACTCGACCATTTCACCGAGTGTGTTGTACGGCGTTTTGGGATTGGCCGTGATGATGTGCGGCACGGTCAACACCTCGGCAACCGATTTGAAGTCTTTCAGCGGGGTGTACTTGGCGTCTGGATAGAGGTGCGGCACGATGCACATCACCCCCTTCACGGTGAAGAGCAGGTTGTAACCGTCAGCGGGCATCGTGACCGCAGCCTTGGCACCCAGTAAACCACCGGCGCCCGCGCGGTTGTCGATGATCACCGGCTGGCCCAGCGCCTGCCGCAGTTGGTCACCGATCAAACGCGCCACCACGTCGGGTGAACTGCCGGGCGAGTGCGGCACGATCAACTTGATTGGTTTGTTCGGGTAGGCTGCGCCTTGTGCCCCTACCGACGACAGCGCCAGCGATCCGGCAAGACCGGTGGCACCGGTGATCAGGGTTCTGCGTTTCATGCTTTGTCTCCTTGAGTGTTCGATCTGTAAACCAGTGCAACGGCTAGCTTCAGCCTGGAAATTACTTCGGTACCCAGGCGGTCGGGGCCAACACGTTTACATCGGTTAGCACCTCGACCACCACGGGCCGGTTCATCGCCAGCGCTCTCTTCAATGCGTCCTTGATGTCTCCGGGCTTCTCCACGCGAATGCTGGCGCAGCCCATGGCCTGGGCCACCTTGGCGAAATTGAACTCTTGGCTGAACTTCCACATTTCATCGGAATTGCCGCGCAACTTGCCGCCGTAATTGATGGTGAGTTGCGGCAGTTCCTGGCTTAGCGCGCCGTTGTTGTTGACCACCACCACAAGGTTGATGCCGTGGCGAAGCGCGGTTTCGAGCTCGGGCAGGTGGTAGTACATGCCGCCGTCGCCGGTGAAGCAGATCACCGGACGATCGGGCATTGCAACTTTCACACCCATGGCGCCGGGCAGGCCCCAACCGAGCGAGCCCGCGCAGCGGATAAAGCGTTGGCCGAGGTGCTTGAGCTCAATCATCTGGCTGGTCCACATGCCAGCGTGGCCGGTGTCAGCGACAAGAATCGCATCGGCCGGCAGGGCATCTTCAAGCTCCTTGCACAAGCGCTCGGGTCGGATCGGCATGTCGTTGGAGGTCATCCTGGCGGCGAATGCTTCACGCCAGGTGGCGACCAGCGCCTGAACGTGGCTCACCCAATCCTGGTGCTGCGCAGTCTTGCCCTGGGCCTCGGCGCTCATCAGTGCCAGGGTGGCTTGCGCGTCACCCAGCAGGGTGACCTTGTTGGGGTAATTGCGCCCCAGCTCATTGGCTTCAATATCAAGCTGCATCACTTGCGCGTGGGCGCCAGGCACGGTCCAGTTGCCAGTGACCAGGCCGCCGGCGGGGCTGCCGATATAGAACACCAGGTCGGCCTCGTGCACCGCGCGGTTGGCGCACTCGCGCGAGTAAGTTCCAACCACGCCCAGGGACAGCGGATGATTTTCCAGAATAGTGCCTTTGCCATTGGGCGAGGTGGCCACCGGAATCTGCAACAACTCGGCCAGTGCGACGACTTCTTTCTGGGCCTTGGAGTGCATCACGCCGCCGCCGGCGACGATGACCGGTCGCTTGGCGGCAATCAGGGCGGCCACGCCATCCTTGACGTGCTGCATTTCGGCGCTGGGCCGGAATGGGGGAACCGAAGCAAACTGAGGTTCGCAGACGGCTTCGATGTCGCCTTCGCCCAAGGGCGCGTCGGAACGGCGTCCCTGGAAACGCAGGTGCACCGGGCCCGGGCTGCCGGTGGTGGCGTCGCGGAAGGCTTGGCGGATCATGTCGGGCAGGCGGCCAACGGTATCGACGTTGTAGTTGGCCTTGGTGACGCAGTCGAACTGACCGAAGTCCTCTACCTCCTGATAGGCGTAGCGATAACGTGAAGCCGGCATCGGGCCACCGGAGATGGCAATCACTGGCGCGTGTGCCATGAAAGCGTCGCGCAGGCCCGAAGCCAGGTTGGACGCGCCGATCGGTTGGGACAGGCACACGCCGGGTGCGCCCTTGGCGCGGGCATAGCCGTCGGCCATGTAGGCGGCACCCTTTTCGCTGTGCGCCACCACGCGACGGATGCCCAGGTCTTCCATCGCCACCAGTGCGGTGGAGATCACCTGGGGCACGTAAAAGACGTGGGTGATGCCGTAAGCCTTGAACATGTCTGCGAGGACTTTGGAGCCTGTTGTCTTTGCCATTATTGTTTTCGCTTTCAATTGGTCGTTGATGAATTTTCCAGGTGCAACAACTTGCATGGTACGCCGTAACGCAAGACTTGAGCGGCGGTATTTCCAGCCCGTTGATGGGAGCGCTGGGCGCGGATGGCTGCAGTGTCAACAAGCCCATAAAAAAAGGCCCCGCAGGGCCTTTCCTTTTTGCAGCGGCATTGCCGCGCAGTTCAGTCGCGTTCGCCGCCGAAGATGCCCAGCAGTGCCAGCAGGCTCTGGAACACGTTGATGACGTCCAGGTACAGGGCCAGCGTGGCGCTGATGTAATTGGTCTCGCCGCCGTCGATGATTTGTTTGAGGTCATACAGCATGTAGGCGCTGAAGATGCCAATGGCCATGACCGAGATCACCGCCATGCCCGCGCTGGAGCCGACGAAGATGTTGATGATGCCGCCAATCATGATGGCGATGGCGCCGACAAACAGCCACTTGCCCATGCCGGAGAGGTCGCGCTTGATCACGCTCGACAGCGTGGCCATGACGAAGAAGACGCCGGCGGTGCCGCCAAAGGCGGTCATGATCAGCTCGGGGCCGTTCTTGAAGCCCAGCACCATGGCGATCATGCGTGAGAGCATCAGGCCCATGAAGAAGGTAAAGCCCAGCAGCACTGGCACACCAGTGGCTGAATTCTTGGTTTTCTCGATGGCGTACATGAAGCCGAAGGCACCACCCAGAAACACAATCAGGCCCAGGCCGCCACCCATCGAGCGGGTGATGCCGGTGGCCACGCCCAGCCAAGCGCCCAAGACCGTCGGCACCAGGCTCAAGGCCAGCAGCCAGTAGGTGTTGCGCAGCACGCGGTTGCGCTGCTCGCTCATTGCGTTCAGTCCGAAACTGCGGTCAATTGATTGCACGTTGTCATTCATGGTCAAAAACTCCTTCAATGTCTGCCAGCAGCAGATAGGGCGCATTCTAGGGGAATCAAGCCTGGCGCAAGAATAAATCGTGTCTGATTCCGGCTTTGTGTAGGGTTATGGGCGGCGCTGGAATGCCGTGCCGGTACGTCAATAGTCGAGCCGCTCGGGTCTGAGCTCTTGCAGGATGGTGGTGGCGATTTCCTCGATTGATTTGGTCGTCGTTGACAGCCAGCGGATGCTGGAGCGGCGCATCATGGCTTCGGCCTCGCGTACTTCCATGCGGCAGTTTTCCAGCGAGGCGTAGCGCGAGTTGGGGCGGCGTTCGTTGCGGATTTCGCTCAGGCGCTCGGGCTGGATCGTAAGTCCGAACAACTTGCCGAGGTAGGGCTTGAGCGCCGGCGGCAAATGGCCGCGTTCGAAGTCTTCCGGAATCAGCGGGTAGTTGGATGCCTTCAGCCCGTATTGCATGGCCAGATAGAGCGAGGTTGGCGTCTTGCCGCTGCGGCTGACGCCAACCAGAATCACGTCGGACTGCACCAGATCGGTGTTGGACTGCCCGTCGTCATGGGCCAGTGAGAAGTTGATGGCTTCGATGCGTGACTGGTATTCCTTGTTTTTGCTGACATCGCTGAAGCGCCCGACGCGGTGGTTGGACTTGATGTTGAGTTCGGCTTCCAGTGGTTGCACGAAGGTCTGGAACATGTCGAGCAGCATGCCCTGGCAACCGGCGGTGATGACATCGAGCACGGCGGTATTGACGACGGTTGTGAA
>CAITXW010000325.1 GCA_903896425.1 uncultured beta proteobacterium
ATGTGACGTTTGAAGGCTTGACCGCGTTTAACGGTTCCACCTGGACGGACGCGGAAGCGTTTTTTCGCCGCGCTCTTAGTCTTCATTTTGGGCATATTCATGCTCCTATTTCATTGTGCTCGTGAGGCGTCTGCAAACGGTTTGCAGCCTTGTTGGCCCCGAGCCACTTTTTGGTGTTCAGTATGAACCGTTCACCTTCTTGCAGTGCAAGAGGTTGCCCCCTGCACCGCAAAATCTTTATGACACAGTGCTTGACGCTGTGTCGACGACCGGTTTGGCCGCGATCTTCTTTTTCCCTGGCGCAATCATCATGATCATCTGGCGCCCTTCCAACTTGGGAAACTGCTCGATCAGAATCAAATCGCCAAGATCAGCACGGATACGGTTAAGCAATGCCATGCCGATTTCCTGGTGCGTTATTTCGCGTCCTCTGAACCGGAGCGTGATTTTACACTTGTCACCTTCGGCCAGAAAACGCCGGATATTGCGCATCTTGATGTTGTAGTCGCCATCATCGGTACCGGGCCGGAATTTGATTTCCTTGATCTCGATGACCGTCTGCTTGGCCTTGGCCTCCGCGGCCTTCTTTTGTTCCTGGTACTTGAACTTGCCGTAGTCCATCAAACGACAGACCGGCGGAACCGCCGTGGCAGAGATTTCAACCAAATCAACATCGAGGTCGCCTGCCATTCGCAGCGCCTCCATCAGACTGACCACACCCAGTGGTTCGTTTTCAACTCCCGAGAGTCGAACTTCCGGGGCCATGATTTCCCGGTTCAGGCGATGTTTGCGCTCTTCGCGGTGACGGCGGTCACGAAATTCAGTAGCGATGGCTTATTCCTTCACACGTTCTGCTACGACAAGGTAGCGACAACCGCTTGGTACACGCGGGCAAACTGCAATCGGGCTTGATTCGAGCTCAGACGACAGATTTGTCAGTGATGTCGGCTGCGAGCTTCTGGACGAACGCATCGAGGGACATCACACCGAGATCTAGACCACCTCGGGCGCGCACTGCAACGGTACCGGCTGCCTTCTCTTTGTCGCCGGCGACAAGGAGATAGGGCAGCTTCTGCATTGAATGCTCGCGTATTTTATACGTAATTTTCTCGTTCCGAAGGTCGGTCACTATCCTAAGCTCTTGATTTGGCAGTGATTTCTTGAGCGTTTCGACAATTTCACGACAGTAATCGGCTTGCGCGTCGGTTATGTTGAGGACCGCGAGCTGCACTGGCGCCAGCCAGGTTGGCAAGGCGCCGGCACTTTCTTCGATCAAAATCCCGATAAAACGCTCCAGACTGCCAACGATTGCACGGTGCAACATCACGGGACGATGCCGCGCGCCGTCTTCGCCAACGTACTCGGCGTCAAGTCGCTCGGTCATGAAGAAATCGACCTGCATGGTGCCACATTGCCATTGGCGACCAATGGCGTCTTTGAGCGTGTATTCGATCTTGGGTCCGTAAAAAGCACCCTCGCCTGCGGTGATCTCGAATTCGCAACCGGAGGCGCGCAGGCTTTCCATCAGCGCGTGCTCGGCCTTGTCCCAGCTTTCTTCCGAGCCAATTCGCTTTTCCGGGCGAGTGGCGATCTTGTAAATGATGTTCTTGAAGCCAAAATCTTTATAGACCTTTTGCAACAGGGTCGTGTAATCGACACACTCCTGAAGGATCTGATTTTCGGTGCAAAAAATGTGGCCGTCATCCTGCGTGAAGCCGCGTACCCGCATGATCCCGTGCAATCCGCCCGAGGGTTCGTTGCGATGGCACTGGCCAAACTCGCCGTAGCGCAGTGGCAAATCACGGTAACTCTTGATGCCCTGCTTGAAGATCAGGATGTGACCCGGGCAGTTCATCGGCTTGAGCGCGTATTCGCGCTTCTCGGACTCCGTCGTGAACATGTTCTCGCGGTACTTGTCCCAGTGCCCCGTCTTTTCCCACAGGGACTTGTCGATGATCTGCGGCCCCTTGACTTCGAGATAGCCGTTGTCGCGGTAGACCCGGCGCATGTACTTTTCAACTTCCTGCCAGAGCGACCAGCCTTTTGGGTGCCAGAACACCAGGCCTGGTGCATGGTCATCGATATGAAACAGATCGAGATCGCGGCCGAGTTTGCGGTGATCGCGCTTCTCCGCCTCTTCCAGCATGGTCAGGTGTTGCTGCAAGTCATCTTTGGTAGCCCAGGCCGTGCCGTAAATACGTTGCAACATTTCATTGCGGTGGTCACCGCGCCAATAGGCACCGGCCAGTTTCATGAGCTTGAAAAATTTCAGCTTGCCGGTGCTGGGCACGTGTGGCCCGCGGCACAGGTCTTCAAACTTTCCTTCGCGATACAGCGATACATCTTCGTTGGCCGGAATGCTGGCGATGATCTCTGCTTTGTAGTGCTCACCAAGTCCCTTGAAATAAGCCACGGCTTCATCGCGCGGCAATACGCGCCGTGTGACCGGCTCGTCTTTGGACGCGAGTTCAGTCATCTTGCGCTCGATCGTCAGCAGATCCTCGGGCGTAAAGGGACGCTTGTAGGAAAAATCGTAGAAAAAGCCATGTTCAATAACCGGACCAATCGTTACCTGTGCGTCCGGAAACAGTTCCTTCACGGCGTAGGCCAACAAGTGGGCACTGGAATGGCGAATGACCTCAAGACCATCCGCATCTTTTGCAGTAATGATGGACAGGCTGCTGTCGGCAGCAATGGTGTAACTGGTATCGACCACCTTGCCGGCAATCTTGCCCGCCAGGGCCGCCTTTGCCAGACCGGCGCCAATCGAAGCCGCCACTTCGGCCACGGTGACAGGCCCGGGATAGTCGCGTTTGGAGCCGTCAGGAAGTGTGATTTGAATCATGGTTTGAAAATGAAAAAGCGCGGACAGGCCGCGCTTTGAAAACTGTAAGCCGGAACAGCGTCATTTTACGCTGCCCGACTTGGTTCAAAAGATCAGTGAAACTGCTCTTCTTCAGTAGAGCCGGTCAGGGCCGTCACGCTTGACTTGCCGCCCTGGATGGAGGTCGTGACTTCATCAAAGTAACCAGTGCCGACTTCCTGCTGATGGGAAACGAAGGTGTAACCACGATCGCGTGCTGCGAACTCGGGCTCTTGCACCTTCTCGACATAGGCCGTCATGCCGCGCTTGACGTAGTCCTGCGCCAGGTCGAACATGTTGAACCACATCGAGTGGATGCCAGCCAATGTGATGAACTGGTACTTGTAACCCATGGCACCGAGCTCTTTCTGGAACTTCGCAATGGTGGCGTCGTCCAGATTCTTCTTCCAGTTGAAAGAAGGCGAGCAGTTATAGGCGAGCAACTTGCCGGGATGCTTGGCACGCACCGCCTCGGCAAACTTGCGGGCGAATTCAAGATCGGGCGTACCGGTTTCGCACCAGACCAGGTCGGCGTAATCGGCATAGGCGACAGCGCGGCTGATCGCTTGATCCAGCCCCTTGTTGGTCTTGTAGAAGCCTTCAGAGGTACGCTCGCCGGTCAGGAAGGGTTGGTCGTTTTCGTCGTAGTCGCTGGTCAGCAGATCGGCTGCTTCGGCATCAGTCCGGGCGATCACCAGTGTCGGCACGCCACAGACGTCAGCGGCCATGCGGGCAGCGATGAGCTTCTGGCAAGCTTCAGCCGTTGGCACCAGTACCTTGCCGCCCATGTGGCCGCACTTCTTCACTGCGGCCAGTTGATCTTCCCAGTGCACGCCTGCTGCGCCGTTCTTGATCATGTTTTTCATCAGCTCAAACGCGTTGAGCACGCCGCCGAAACCAGCTTCAGCGTCGGCCACGATGGGTGCGAAGTTGTCGATATAGCCTGCGTCACCTGCGTCAATGCCCTTGGAATGCTGGATCTCGTCGGCACGGCGGAAAGTGTTGTTAATGCGTTCGACCATCTTCGGCACAGAATCAACCGCGTACAGCGACTGGTCCGGGTACATCGAAGCTGATGTGTTGTTGTCGGCAGCGACTTGCCAGCCCGACAGGTAAATTGCCTTGACGCCAGCCTTGACCTGCTGCATCGCCTGACCACCGG
>CAITXW010000326.1 GCA_903896425.1 uncultured beta proteobacterium
CTGGAAGCAATGACCGCAATCTGGCGGTCAATTTGAACTTCTGTCTTTCCGGTTGCGCTGATTTTCTGGAATTCCGTTAAACGCCACGGGTACAGGGAAAATGCGGATCAGGTCTTCGATTTCTTCAACGCTTTGAGCACCGCACGAATTTCCCTATTTATCTCGATCAGCCTCCCTCGCTCGGTCACGGAATCCTTGGTGTAGTGGCCGGTTGTCACTGGCCTGCCAGTGCTCTTGCCGCCGTGCATCCGGCAGCGGCCGTTAGGCATCTGATAGTTTTGACAGGGTTGCCCTGTGGTGCGGCAGTGCGCGCCACAAAGCGATTGCATGGGGTTTTCTCTCATTTTTGGCCGGCTCCCCTCGGCGTCGATTGACTGATTACTGCCTGCCCCCCCTCCCTGACGTCCACGTGCTGGATCACGATCCGTTGTTCACCGGACCCACGCAGGCGTTTCAAAGTGAGAAGGCCCTTCTGAAATGTTTCCATTGACCGGGTAGCCAAGTTCATTAGACGAACCATTTGCACGGGATCCTGCTCAAGGTGCGCCTTGCCAGCAAAACGCATGGCACCGTCATGGCAAACCGCAAGCTGGTGCGCAAGCATCTTCTCCAGGGAATTACTGGCCTGGATGGTGTCAGCAGCATCCAGAGCCATGGCAGCGACGTCAGTTCCCATGTTGGTGACCAGGTCCAGGCGGTTGGCGGAAGCGTCCAATGCAGTGGCACCGGGAGCCGAGAGCGTATTAACAAGCTCCAGGTCATGCTGCGGCAGCACCTCGCCGCCATCAACAACGGTGACCGCGGAGCCGCGTTGCAAGGCATCAGCCGCCAAGATTCCCGAAGACTCGATGTCGTAATCCAATTGCTCATCGATAGCGCCGCCGGTGAACTCAGTGCGCAGCTTCTGTGCCTTCCCTCGGGTGGAGCGTTGCTGGGTCTTGACGGCGCGTGAGGTGGTGTCACGTCCCAGTCTGGTCGATTCAGCACAGGCTTCGCAGACGTAGCCGCCTTCGCATCCGGTGAGCGGCAGGCCTACCCGGCTGCACAGAGAGCAGAAGTGTTTCTCCTGAATTGCAGATTTCTTTTTCATTGACCATCTCCAGATTCTGAATCGTCGTTGTTGGTTGCAGCAGGTGCTGGCGCATTGCGATCGGCTCGGATGTCGTGGGCTCCGACGTTGATCGCTGCTTTCTTGGGTGGTCTGGCTGGCATGGTCCAGACTGGATGCTGAACGGCAATCACGGTGTTTGCTGATTGGCATACATAGTGGTAACAGGATTTCACGAGACACCGCCTGGGAAGACCTTGGCCTTGCCACGAAAATGGTCCAGCAGGTCCTGCTGTAGGTGAGGTGGCAGCTCCATGCATTGCTGGCGCATTTCGGCACGGGCGGACTCACCATCGCCATGCCTGTCGCAGACCTTCATCGCGGCTTCGATCAGGTCCAGTGCCAGTTGCGTGTTTTCAAATACGGCCCACACCCCCACTGACGAAACTGACGTAAGTCGATCAGGAAGGTGATAAATGGCCCCCGGGGGCACTGCCAAAACTGACAGAAGTGGTGTTTCGTCAGTTTTGACAGTGCCTGCCTGCCCCGCTTTTGAAATTGCGGCGATCGCGCGCGCAGTCCAGCTGCTCATGCTGCGGCCCTGATGACTTGGGGGTTGATGCCGTAGCGCACGGTCGGCCTTCCGCCAAGTGCAGGATCAAGGCGATGGAGCAAAACAGCTTTTCAAACTTACCAAAGTGCTGCTGCATCATGGGGTTCTGCTCGCCGGCGATATGGACTGTGTTGAGCTCGGTACACCACTCGATGAAGATCTCTTGCGCCGCGTCGTCAAAGAAGTAGTGAGGCAGTTTCACGAAATCATCAGCCGGTGCAGCACCATCCTGTAGCGGATCGAAAGATGCCATTCGTTCAAACAGATCGCGAACGGCCTCCCGAGCGCCTTCAACAGGGTAGCGATCGCGCCATTCCCAGGGAACCGGATTGGGGTAGACCAACACCTGGAAGCGTTGGATGCGACCGTCATTGTCAAGGGACGTTGAGATGCCTGCCAGGTAGCGCTCCAGTAGTTCGGGCTGGATACCACCAAACACGGATAAGCACAGGTTCTTGATGTGCAGGCTGCCCCGGCCGATGCGGTCGATATTGAAGCTCGCTGTGCCATTCCAGCCCTCGAGGTAGAACGACTTGTCCTCCTCATGCCCTTCCTTGTCCCAGCTTGCCAGCAGGCCGATCAGTTCATCCCGGAATACCAGCATGCCCTGTGGGTTATAAACCAGCAGATCACCGAGTTTCTGGACGGTGCAATCATTGGACTTAAAGCGGCGCTGGCACGGTACCGGTGGTGGTACCAGGCACTGCAGGTCACTGATAGCGGTCAGCATCTTGTCCTTGTCGCCTTTTCCGACGGCGGCTTTTTTCATGGCTGCTTTGACGGCCGCTTGATGTGCCTCGAATGCAGCTTCTTCAGCTTCAAAGATCTTTAACGCCAACTCCAGTTTCTCTGCTTCTTTGGCTTCCAGGCGGTCTAGAAACTTGGTGACAACGCCCAGCGCCGGCGACTTTTTGCTGGAGGGATCACCAACGATGCCACCGAAAAGGTTCGGTGTGACGATCCAGTCATCGCGGCGCTTTGGTTTAATGCCGCACTTGGCCCCAATCACAGAACCAAGGCACACGATCAGGGCAGCGGCAATGTAGTCGGGGCTGCACGGCATCCGGTCCGCCTCATCGAGTACAAAGTCGGCCAGGATTGGTGGCAAAAGTACTTTGGCATCGAACGGTGGTGCCGGCGGCAGGTCTGTCTTGATTTCCCGCGGTGCAGGCCAGCTACAAGGTTCCAATTGGACTCCTGCATCCTCATCAAGTTGCTCGGCAAAGTGCTTGTAATCATTCATGTTCATGCGAATGCCCCAGAGATTGTGTTTATTCGCTTCGCTGCCACTCGCAGTCGGGCGCGGTCGGCATCGGTCAGCACGACGCCATTTGCGATGTTTCCGGCGGCAACGGCGGTCAGGGTTGACTCGAAGGCCAGAACTGCGATGGCTTGGCTTGCCGGCAGTGGCTTGGGGCGGTGTCCATCCAGAGCTAGCCTAAGCACATCGGCTTCACCCACTTCTTCATCGAAAACCATCGTTAGGCGCCGCGCCGCTTCCGGCAGCGTCAACCATTGTTTCGGGGTAGATGGTTTCTTCAAGGCGCGCTACCAATGTCGCCGACAGACCTCACCATCAGGGGCATCTGCCGATTACAGGTTTCAATTGAGCACTGAACGGCCATCGCTTTCTCCTGTCAAAATCTTAAATCAATGCCGTCAGCTGCGGCTGAACTTTGCTGTACATTGCAGTATATCCATGGCACCAATGTTGGATTCGGGAGGGGCCCTCATCATGCCGCAATGCTGGTCTTTCATGTCAACGCGAGACCAAAAGATGGGCAGCGGTTGAGCAGGGCACTGCGCTGACTGACGGCCCGAAAGCAGCGTGACATTTTCAAAAAAATAGAAGCGAGCAACATGGCAAAAAAATCTGGCAACGAACTCTTCATTGTTGACAACAGCGATGATGACTGGAAGGTTCTCAACTATCTGAGCGAATGGGCAGACATCTCATCCCGCTTCGATATTGCCACCGGATATTTCGAGATCGGCGCTCTGCTCGCACTTGATGGCAAATGGCAGAAGCTCGACCAGATTCGTATCCTTATGGGTGACGAGGTCACCAAGCGCACTCATCGTGCCTTGTCTGAAGGTCTTGCGCGTGTCGGTCAACTACTGGATGACAGCATTGAGCGTGAAAAGCAAAAGAATGATTTTTTGACCGGCGTTGACCAAATTGTTCAGGCCATTGCAAGCGGCAAGATTCAGTGCCGGGTGTACGTCAAGAAAAAATTTCACGCCAAGGCTTACATCACACACAGCAAGCTGACTGTGGTCGGGTCATCCGCCTTGGTGGGCTCCAGCAATTTCACGTATCCCGGTCTCACCGGCAACGTCGAACTCAATGTACAACTCCGCCGCGAAGTGGAAGACCTCCAGCAATGGTTTGACGCGCATTGGGATGAGGCTGAAGACGCCACTGCTGAAGTGCTCAAAGTGATGGAGCGTCAAACTCGCAACTACCTGCCGTTTGAGGTGTACGCTAAGTCGCTGCAAGCCTACTTCAATAACTACGAGGAAACAGCGGGTGATTGGGAGCGGCACCAGTCGCGCATGTATCCTATCCTTGACCAATAAGCTTGAGTGTCGCGACGTGGATGCGCTGACTGCCGATCTGGAGCGCTTGCGCAAAGATGTGGTGGGAGACCCGTTTTTCAAAGATGTGCCATCGCTGGACCCGGCCCGCAAACGCACTGCTGTTCATTTTCATGCCAAGGACGATCCGCCAGAAGTTCGGTTTATGGTTTATAAGTTGTTGGCTCAGCATGACCTTCGCTTTGTGGCGGTGGTGCGCGACAAGTTGCGTTTGGTGGACTACGCCATGCAGCGACGCAGGATAGAACCCACGTATCGCTACGACCCGACTGGCCACGAACTGTATGACGAGTTAACCCGGCACTTGTTTTCGCGCCTGCACGGCTGGAGTGACCACAAAATTGTGTTTGCACAGCGTGGGCACAAGCCCCGTACCAAGGCATTTGTGGGCGCGGTCGCCCATGAGAGCGAAGGGTTTACTCGGGACTTTGGGTTGTCAAAGCCCAAGCCAACGGAGGTGCTGTGTTCGGTGCCCAAAGATCATGCGGGATTGCAGGCGGTCGATTACTACCTGTGGGCATTGCAGCGCTTCTATGAGCGGGGCGAGGCCAGATACCTGAATTTTGTGTGGCCGCAGACGCTGGAGGTTTTGGACCTGGATGTCCCGCCACCAAGCAAGGGCAAGAAAGCCGCAAAACAAAGTGGGATCTTCAATAAAGAACACCCGCTGACTTTGGAAAGTAGAGCGGGTGTCGGGAAGATGGATCGAGAGATATAGGATGAACCAAATCACCTCACGGCATGAAGCCGATTTTGGTCGTGTCCCATGACGTGGTGTAAGTCCACAGCCCGGACAGGCTGAGATACACGTTACTCAGCGTGCCACTGCGGACAGCCGAGTCGGCGGAGTATCGCAGAGGGTTTGAAGTC
>CAITXW010000327.1 GCA_903896425.1 uncultured beta proteobacterium
ACATCTGTGGGGCTCAGCCGACCCGCTCGAGCCACCTTGGTACCCGTTTCACAACACTACTGGAGTACTCACCATGAGCAAAAAGCCCGTCCGCGTGGCCGTCACCGGCGCAGCAGGTCAAATCGGTTACGCAATCCTGTTCCGCATCGCCTCTGGCGAAATGCTGGGCAAGGATCAACCCGTCATTCTGCAACTGCTGGAAGTGCCGATGGAGAAGCCGCAGCAGGCGCTGCAGGGCGTGATGATGGAATTGCAGGATTGCGCCTTCCCGCTGTTGGTGGGTATGGAAGCCCATGCCGACCCGATGACGGCGTTCAAGGATGTCGATTACGCCTTGTTAATCGGCTCGCGTCCGCGTGGTCCGGGCATGGAGCGTGCCGAGTTGCTGGCCGTCAATGGCGCGATCTTCACGGCGCAGGGCAAGGCACTCAATGCGGTCGCAAGCCGTAACGTCAAGGTGCTGGTGGTCGGTAATCCGGCCAATACCAATGCCTACATCGCCATGAAGAGTGCGCCTGATCTGCCAAGCAAGAACTTCACCGCCATGCTGCGTCTGGACCATAACCGCGCCTTGAGCCAGTTGGCTTCCAAGACCGGCAAGGCTGTGGCTGACATTGAAAAGATGGCAGTCTGGGGTAACCACTCGCCGACCATGTATGCGGATTACCGTTTCGCAACGATTGGTGGCGCCAGTGTCAAGGACATGATTAACGACCACGAATGGAACGTCAACACTTTCCTGCCGACCGTGGGTAAACGTGGCGCAGCCATCATCGCCGCGCGTGGCGTGTCGTCGGCCGCATCGGCGGCGAATGCTGCCATCGACCACATGCGCGACTGGGCGCTGGGTAGCAACGGCCGCTGGATAACCATGGGCATCCCGTCGAACGGCCAGTACGGCATTCCGAAAGAAACCATGTTTGGTTTCCCCGTGACCTGCGAGGGTGGCGAATACAAGGTCATTGAAAACCTGCCGGTTGACACGTTCAGTCAGGAATGTATCAACAAGACTCTCAAAGAGTTGCAGGAAGAGCAAGCCGGCGTTGCGCATTTGCTGTAGTCGGTAGGGCATAGCCAGTCAGCTTCGCGTGGCGCAACTTCGCGGGGTTGGCGTGGGTGATTTGGGCTTTGGCAAATTGCGTGGCGTTTACGGAGTCGACAGATAGGGCGCCCGGTTAGGGTGTCGTTGTGGTTAACCTACCTGTTTCAAAGGAACGCCATGAAATTATTTGCTATCGCCTTGCTTCTTATTGCGCCTGGTCTGATCTGGGCCCAGTCAATTGCGCCAAACATTGCCCAGGGAAGCGAAAAAGTCAGTGTCACCAAGCCTGCTGCGAACAAATTGCCATCCGGCGTCAGACGTTCGGCACTCAAAGTGGTGGAGGAAGTAACACCGGTTGACGAGGATCTCAGCGTTACGCTGACTGAAGCAGAGCTTGAACTTGCAAAGCGTGTTCACATTGGCGCCATTCCCTGTGAATTGGGGGCAACCGTTATCATTACGCCGAGTACAAAGCAACCGGGGTTTTTTCGGGTGCAGACGCAGACAGCAAGTTTTCGCATGCATCCGGTTGAGAGTCGGACTGGCGCGATCCGCCTTGAAGATCCGAGAGCTGGTGCGATGTGGCTGCAACTTGGCAACAAGTCGATGCTGATGAGTCAAAAACTCGGGAGACGATTGGCAGATGACTGCATGGCCCCGGATCAGGCGGCGATGGCGTTGATGATGAAGAACAATCCGCTGCCCAGTATTCTGGATGCGCCTGCAAACAGCGCCAAACAATAATTTGCGTAACGGGGGCTGTTCTCACGACAGTTCAAGTATTTTTGTTGATGATTAGGAGTTGATGATGTTGAAGAGTTACCGCGCCCACGTCGCCGAACGTGCGGCCCTCGGCATTCCCCCGCTGCCCTTGTCTTCGAAACAGACGGGCGAATTGATCGAACTATTGAAGAATCCGCCTGCGGGCGAAGAAGCGACATTGCTGGAACTGATCACACACCGGGTGCCGGCCGGCGTTGATGACGCCGCAAAAGTCAAAGCCAGTTATCTGGCAGCTGTGGCCCATGGTACCGAGAAATGCGCACTGATTTCGCGTGAAAAGGCCACCGAACTGCTGGGTACCATGCTGGGCGGTTACAACATCAGCCCGCTGGTGGATTTGCTCGACGATCCGGTCGTGGCGGGTGTCGCAGCCAGCGGCCTGAAGAAGACCTTGTTGATGTTCGATCAATTCCATGACGTCAAGGAAAAGGCCGATAAGGGCAATGCAGCAGCCAAGGGCGTGTTGCAGAGTTGGGCCGATGCCGAGTGGTTTACCTCCAGACCCGAGGTGCCGCAATCGATCAAGTTGACGGTGTTCAAGGTTGATGGCGAGATCAATACAGACGATTTGTCGCCTGCGCCGGACGCCTTCAGTCGCCCGGACATTCCGATGCACGCCTTGGCCATGCACAAGAATGCGCGCCCGGGTATCGTGCCGGAGGAAGACGGCAAACGTGGACCTGTCAAGTTCATCAATGACCTGAAGGCCAGAGGCAATTTGGTGGCCTACGTGGGTGACGTGGTGGGTACCGGTTCTTCGCGCAAGTCGGCAACCAATTCGGTTCTGTGGTTTACCGGCGAAGACATTCCGTTTGTGCCGAACAAGCGTTTTGGCGGCGTCTGCCTGGGTGGAAAGATTGCACCGATTTTCTACAACACCATGGAAGACTCGGGTGCCCTGCCGATTGAACTCGACGTCAGCCAGATGAAGATGGGCGATGTGGTGGAGCTGCGTCCCTATGATGGCAAGGCGTTCAAGGATGGCAAGGAAATCGCCTCCTTCCAGGTCAAGAGTGAGGTGCTGTTTGACGAAGTGCGAGCTGGCGGCCGTATTCCGCTGATCATTGGTCGTGGTCTGACCGCCAAGGCGCGCGAGGCATTGGGATTGCCGGTCAGTACGCTGTTCCGCTTGCCAACAAATCCGGTTGACACCAAGAAGGGGTTCACGCTGGCGCAAAAAATGGTGGGTCGTGCCTGTGGCCTGCCGGTGGTCAATGGCGAGCAACAGGGCGTTCGTCCTGGCACTTATTGCGAACCGAGGATGACCAGCGTTGGTTCGCAGGACACCACGGGTCCGATGACGCGTGACGAACTCAAAGACCTGGCTTGCCTTGGCTTCAGTGCCGATTTGGTTATGCAATCGTTTTGCCATACCGCCGCCTACCCGAAGCCGGTGGATGTGAAGATGCATCACGAATTGCCAGAGTTCATGAGCACGCGCGGTGGTGTGCCGCTGCGCCCTGGCGACGGCATCATCCACAGCTGGCTTAACCGCATGCTGTTGCCCGACACCGTCGGTACTGGCGGCGACAGCCATACGCGCTTTCCGATCGGTATCAGCTTTCCGGCTGGCTCTGGTTTGGTCGCCTTCGGTGCTGCTACCGGTGTCATGCCGCTGGACATGCCTGAGAGTGTGCTGGTGCGTTTCAAGGGGAAGTTGCAACCTGGCGTGACCTTGCGTGATCTGGTTAACGCGATTCCGTTGTACGCCATCAAGGCGGGTTCGCTGACGGTTTCCAAGCAGGGAAAGAAGAACATCTTCTCAGGTCGGATTCTGGAGATTGAAGGTTTGCCTGATCTCAAGGTCGAGCAAGCTTTCGAACTGAGCGACGCATCGGCCGAGCGCAGTGCCGGGGGTTGCACTGTTCATCTGAACAAGGAACCAATCATCGAGTACATCACCAGCAACATCACGATGCTGAAGTGGATGATCGCCAGTGGCTACTCTGATGCACGCACCATTGATCGCCGCATTAGGGCGATGGAAGCGTGGCTCAAAGACCCGCAATTGCTCAAGGGCGATGCCGATGCCGACTACGCTGCGGTCATCGAGATTGATTTGGCGGATATTCACGAACCGATCGTGGCTTGCCCGAACGATCCGGACGATGTCAAGACCTTGTCCGAGGTTGCTGGCGTCAAGATCGATGAAGTCTTTATCGGTTCCTGTATGACCAACATCGGTCACTTCCGTGCCGCCAGCAAACTGCTGGAGAACAAGCGTGATATCCCGGTCAAACTGTGGATGGCGCCACCGACCAAGATGGATGCCAAACAATTGTCTGAAGAAGGCCATTACGGTGTGCTGGGTTCCGCTGGGGCTCGCATGGAAATGCCGGGTTGTAGCTTGTGCATGGGCAATCAGGCCCAGGTCAAAGAGGGTGCAACCGTATTCTCCACGTCGACCCGAAACTTCCCGAATCGTCTGGGCAAGAACAGCAACGTCTATCTCGGCAGCGCTGAGCTCGCCGCCATCTGCTCCAAGCTCGGACGGATTCCCACGAAGGATGAGTACATGGCGGATATGGGTGTATTGACCGCGGCCAGCAGCAAGGTCTATCAGTATCTCAACTTCGATCAGGTGCAGGACTACATGGACGCAGCCGCTACGGCCAAGGCCGGCAGCACAGTCTGATGTAACGCTGAAATGTTCCAGTCTTAGACTGGATGCATCCTGCTTCAAACGCCCCGTGATCCAGTTCACGGGGCGTTTTTACTTCTGAATGTCCCGCTGCCAGGTACCGGATAATTGATGCCATGAATGCGCTTCAATCCATTCCCTTGTCAATGCAGACGATCTTGCTACTCGTTGGCAGCAATGTTTTCATGACTTTTGCTTGGTACGGGCACCTGAAAAATCTCGCGGCGGCGCCCTGGTATATCGCTGCCTTGGTGAGTTGGAGCATCGCTTTGTTTGAGTATGGGCTTCAGGTGCCGGCCAATCGCATCGGCTTTCAACAGGCTGGTTTCAGTGTGGGCCAACTGAAGATCGTGCAAGAGGTGATTACGTTGGTGGTCTTTGTGCCGTTTGCCATGATCTACCTCAAGGAACCGTTTAAATTGGACTATGTTTGGGCGGCTTTTTGCATGGTGGGTGCGGTGTTCTTTATTTTTCGCGGCGCATGAATTTAGTGAGCAATCCCGGTCACTTGGGCGGTTAAACTCCGCGCAGCGTTGATGTTGTCAGTATCTCTCTCAGCAAGCTTCAGGAGTCCGCCATGTTTTTTGGCAAGTTGTTGCCGCGCGAAGGCAATTTTTTCGAAATGTTCAATCAGCATGCGGACCGCATTGTTGAGGCAGCACATTCGTTTTCCAAACTGGTGGCAAATTACAGCGATGCCCATTTGCGGCAAAAGTACAACCAGGACGTTGACAATGCAGAGCGCGCCGCTGATAGGGTGACGCACGATGTGAACAAGGCTATCCACATTACCTTTATCACACCCATCGACAGGGAGCAGATTCACTCCCTGATCAACACGATGGACGATATTGCCGATCTGATTCAGGATTCGGCTGAGACCATGGCGCTGTACGACGTGCATCACATGACAGAAGACATTACGCGTTTGACGGACCTGAGCGTGCGCTGCTGTGAACGGGTGCGTGACGCAGTCAGCATGCTGGCAAAAATTGCCGATCCAGCAACCGCAGCTGCCGCGCTGAAGACCTGCGAAGAGATTGATCAGCTTGAGTCGGACGCCGACCGCGTTATGCGCAGCGCCATGAGCAAGCTGTTTCGGGAAGAGCCTGATGTACGCGAGGTGATCAAGCTCAAGGCGATCTATGAATTGCTGGAAACGATTACGGACAAGTGCGAGGATGTTGCCAATGTGATCGAGGGCATCGTCCTCGAAAACTCCTGAGCCGGATTCGCCATGGTATCGGTTCAGGTCGGGTTGTGGGTGGTGGTGATGCTGGTGATGCTTGCATTGGCGTTCGATTTCATGAACGGGTTTCACGACGCGGCCAACTCTATTGCGACGGTGGTATCTACCGGCGTTCTCAAGCCAGGACAGGCCGTGATGTTTGCGGCGGTTTTCAATTTCATTGCTATATTCGTGTTTCATTTGAGCGTCGCTGCAACTATTGGCAAGGGTCTTGCCCAGCCTGGCGTGGTTGACGTGAATGTCGTCTTTGGCGCGCTCGTCGGCGCTATCAGCTGGAATTTCATCACCTGGTACTACGGCATACCGAGCAGTTCGTCGCATGCCTTGATTGGAGGTATCGTAGGCGCTGTGATTTCAAAGGCCGGCGCGTCAGCTTTGGTGGTGGCGAGTATCACGAAAACGGTTGTGTTCATTTTTGTGTCGCCACTGCTGGGTTTCTTGCTGGGCTCCCTCATGCTCATAGTCGTTTCGTGGACGCTGCGTCGCAGCACCCCAAGCCGCGTTGACCGTTGGTTTCGCCGCCTGCAACTGGTGTCGGCCGGCGCTTACAGTCTGGGTCACGGCGGCAATGATGCACAGAAGACCATCGGTATCGTGTGGATGCTGCTCATTGCGACCGGTTACACGCAGGTTGGCGACACGTCGCCTCCAACGTGGGTGGTGTTGAGTTGTTACACGGCGATCGCCATGGGTACATTATTTGGCGGTTGGCGTATTGTGAAGACCATGGGGCAAAGGCTGACCAAGCTCAAACCGGTGCACGGGTTTTGTGCTGAGACCGGCGGTGCCATCACGCTCTTTCTTGCAGCGGTACTGGGCATTCCGGTCTCGACTACCCACACCATAACCGGTGCCATTGTGGGCGTTGGCGCAACTCAGCGCGCCAGTGCCGTGCGCTGGGGTGTTGCCGGCAACATCATCTGGGCCTGGATTTTGACGATTCCGGCCACCGCCTTTGTCGGTGCGATTGCTTACTGGCTAAGTTTGCAGATTTTCTGATCGTAGTCGCCGCGCCGGGTTAACTGGTTCTGTCCCTGCCGCAATTTGTCTTCTTCAGCGGGAAGTTTTGTTGGTGGCCGCGATTTGGTATTCAAAGTAGCGCTGAAAGCTGATCACGATGCTGCTGAGAAGGATCGTCGTGCCTAGAAGCAGGGCCAGAGCGACAGCGCCAATGGTGAACCAGTTGCTGCGTCCGGGCGCGGCATCCTTTAGTGCTTTCGGGTTGAAGCGGGCATTCCATTTTTCGGGGGGCATCAGGCCATAGAAGATGGCAGTGAGTGCACAGCCAGCGATGGTGAATCCGAGCAACGGGATTAATACCCAACTCCAGGGGTCGTCCAGACCAATAACCTGTGCCCTCATGACGCCGTACAGGCCAACGGCAGTGGGCAACGGCAGAAGCCATCCCAGCAGGTCACTCATGCCTCGCAGATAAAAACGGTGCAATCCCAACGGACCACCGATGAAGGCGAGCCAGGTTGCGACAGTCTTGTTCTTCATGGATTCCTTTTGTTACATCGGCGGCTGAGTATCGCCAGCCCCCAGTGCCATGTCCATCATGACGACATCGCACCATTGGTCGAATTTCCAGCCACAAGACTTGAGTACGCCTACGTGTGAAAAGCCGACCGAGCGATGGACTGCGATGGAACCGGTGTTGGCAGAGTCGCCAATCACTGCAATCAGTTTTCGCACGCCTGCTCGTTCAGACTGCGTTGCAAGTTCGGCTAGCAACGCGCGGCCCAGTCCGTGACCCTGGGCTTCAGGCGCCATGTAGATGGAGTCTTCGGCCGAGAAGCGATAGGCTGGTCGGGGTTTGAACCAATTGCAGTAGGCAAAACCAATCACCGTGCTTCCATAGGTTGCGACCAGGTGCGGCAAAGCCTTGGCCAGCACATCATCGCGGCGACCAGCCATGTCGGCTGGTGTCGGCGGCTCTAACTCAAAAGTTCCGGTTCCGACTCGAACGTGATGGGCATAGATAGCCGTTATGCTGGGGATGTCTTCAGGGCGGCTGGAGCGAATTGTGGGCATATAAACAGGTAACGTTATAATGATCGGCTATTCAGCGTGTCGCTGGCCGGGTGGTCATGTCGCGTGTCTCAAACGCTGGATTAAGTGCTGAACCAATTGGTAGAAATAATACTCTGCCACCCAAAGGATAAATTATGGTCGTCATTCGACTCGCCCGTGGCGGTGCAAAAGCACGCCCGTTTTTCAATATTGTTGTTGCTGACAAGCGTACCCGCCGTGACGGCCGCTTTATCGAGCGCATTGGTTTTTATAACCCAATTGCGACTGCCAGTGAAGAAAGCATTCGGATCGCGCAGGATCGCCTGACGTACTGGAAAGGCGTTGGCGCCCAGACTTCCCCAACGGTTGACCGACTGATTGATCAAGTAGCCAAAAAGGCGGCTTGATTCGGATATCGATGCTACCCGGTCTGGAGGCTGCCGAGCTACCGTCGGACGCGATCGAGGTCGGGCGCATCAATGATGCCTGGGGCATCAAGGGTTGGTTTAAAGTCCTGTCCTACAGCGCCGATCCCGAGGCGCTTTTTTCTTCCAAACGCTGGTACTTGATGCCGTCTGAAAAAGGTGCAAAAACCTTTTCGGGAGTTGCAAAACTGGCGATCAAGGAAGCCAAAGTGCATTCTGACGGGGTTGTGGCGTCGGCGCATGAGGTGGATGATCGCAATGCCGCTGAAGCATTGCGGGGCGCGCGCATCTTTATAGCCCGATCCAGTTTCCCGACTGCTGGAAAAGACGAGTACTACTGGATTGACTTGATCGGGTTGAACGTTGTCAATCGCGAGGGTGTGCCATTGGGTGTTGTCAAGGAGTTGCTCGCCACAGGCGCGCAAACCGTGCTTGTGATGGAATTCGAGCAGGATGGCAAGGTGGTGGAACGCATGATTCCTTTCGTTTCGGCTTATGTTGACGATGTGATGCTTGCAGACAGACAAATCCTGGTGGACTGGCAGCCCGACTATTGAGCCGCATCCCATGCGCTTCGATGTTGTTACCCTTTTCCCAGAATTGTTCGCACCGCTGTTGACGAGTGGCGTTACACGGCGCGCCTATGAGTCGGGTCAGGTCGACGTTCGACTGGCCAATCCACGTGATTTTGCTGGCGGGAACTACCGACGTGTGGATGATCGGCCCTTTGGTGGCGGCCCTGGAATGGTCATGATGGCTGAGCCACTGGGGCAGTGTCTTGACTCGATCCAGTCGCAGCGAAACGACACTGCGCCAGTGGTTTTGTTTTCCCCAGTTGGCAGGGTGCTTGATCATGCTGACGTGGTGCGTTGGGCCGACAGTTCCGGTGCAATTCTTCTCTGTGGCCGGTATGAGGGCGTGGATCAGCGCTTCATTGATGCTCGTGTTACGCAGCAGATCAGTCTGGGTGATTTTGTGTTGTCCGGTGGCGAAATCGCGGCCATGGCCTTGCTGGATGCCGTTGCCCGACTGCAGCCAGGCGTTCTGAGCACAGCTGAAAGCCACCAGCAGGACAGTTTCAATCTGGCGCTTGATGGTTTATTGGACTGCCCTCATTTCACACGGCCAGAGGTTTGGGCAGGGCTGGCTGTTCCGGAGGTGCTGCTGTCAGGACACCATGCCCTGATTGAGCGGTGGCGACGGGAGCAGCGATTGGCAATCACGCTTCGACAGCGACCTGATTTGATCACGTCGGCGCGACGTCATGGAAGGCTCAGCCTTGCAGACGAACAGGTTCTGGCCACGCTGGGTGAGGAAAGCTCGGTTTCGAGTTCTCGGTCAAACAGTTGATTGCGTTATAATCATCGGCTTACCGATCCTCTGGCAGGCCGCTTTATTGCTGTTCGCAGCAACCCTTTTGTGTCAATCCCGACGCAGGTGCTGCCAAGATCATTTGAGGAAATCATGAATCTGATTCAAATTCTTGAGCAAGAAGAAATTGCTCGTCTCGGAAAAGTAATCCCTGAATTCGCACCCGGTGACACGGTAGTTGTCAACGTGAACGTCGTTGAAGGAGCTCGCAAGCGTGTGCAGGCGTACGAAGGTGTTGTGATTGCCAAGCGTAACCGCGGCATTAACAGCGCGTTTATTGTCCGCAAGATCTCTAGTGGAGAAGGCGTTGAGCGCACTTTCCAGACCTACAGTCCCCTGATTGCCAGCATTGAAATCAAACGTCGTGGCGATGTGCGGCGTGCCAAGTTGTACTACCTGCGCGATCGCAGCGGCAAGTCGGCTCGGATCAAGGAAAAACTGCCTGCGAAGAGACTCGCCGGAAAAGCGACTGCAGCGTAATTCGATCTGCCATCGTGAAGAAGCCGCCCGGCTTTGCGCAGGGGCGGCTTTTTTGTTGGCCTGAAAGTTCTGGAAAACGTTTACCATGCTTTCAACTGATTGGGGTCATTCGCATAGTGCCATGGTATTAAATTCAAGCGATAGCTCTTTGTCGAGGTTGCCGCACTTCGATCCGCGTCAGGTCCCGGTCGAGGGTGTTGACTCACATTTGCCTGCAGTGGCATTGGAATCGTTACAACCTGCGGCTTTACGACAACGTTTCGCCCACCCTCCGGTGTGGGAGCCTGAATTGTTGACGGAGAAGCGATTTTCTGATCGGACGCCAATGCCGGCTTCGGTTCTGATTCCGATCGTGATGCGCGAGCAGCCCACTGTCCTGTTAACCGAGCGCACGATTCATCTATCCACCCATTCCGGACAGATTGCCTTTCCTGGTGGCAAGGTTGATGAGGACGATGTCGACGCATCGGCTACCGCTTTGCGGGAGGCCAGCGAAGAGATAGGTCTGGACTCGGCTTTCGTACAGATTCTGGGGGTTCTTCCCCGCTATGTGACCGGCTCCGCATTCGTCATCACGCCTGTTGTTGCGTTGCTGGAGCCTGGTTTTGTGTTGACGCCGAACGCACATGAAGTGGCAGATATTTTTGAAGTCCCACTCGAGTTTCTGATGAATCCTGCGCATCATCGGCGGCATGCCTTTGAGTGGCAGGGGGTTAGGCGTGAATGGTTTTCCATGCCGTATCAAGATAATCTGACACAGCGCTTCATCTGGGGCGCTACGGCCGGCATGTTGCGTAATTTCTACCGTATGCTGTCGGCCGGCTGAAGCTATGATGCTCACATGAGCTTCATTTCTGTGCTTATTGCTCTGCTGCTGGAGCAAGCGCGGCCGCTGAGCCG
>CAITXW010000328.1 GCA_903896425.1 uncultured beta proteobacterium
AAGGCTCACTGGTTATTAAGCAGCGAGTGCGAAACGTTCGTCGTTTGCAGTTAGTTTTTTTGAATCTGTTTTACGAGCGCATTCAGCTCGACATGCACCACAGCGATTCCGTACCCACGTCGAAACCAGTGCAGCCCCAAGCTTCCTATTTTAGGCCTTGGCGAGCAATTGCAAGAGCGCACCCGGAGAATTGATGCTGGCGTGTGCCCCCCAGCTCGATGGATCGGCTTCTTCACCGAGGTAACCGTAGGTCGCGACAACCGTCGCCATGCCGGCGGCAAGACCGGCAACAATGTCACGTTCATCGTCCCCCACGTACATGCAATGCGCCGGCTCGATCCCCAGGCGCCGGGCCGCCTCCAAAAGCGGCTCAGGATGCGGCTTGGCATGCGCTGTGGTGTCGCCGCTGATAACGGTGCGGGCTGATGCGAACAAGGGCATGGCGCGCGTCAGAGGTATGGAAAAGCGCGACGCCTTGTTGGTGACAACGCCCCAGGGCAGGTCGCGCGCCACCAGTTCCGCAATCAGTTCAGGAACGCCGGCAAAGGCATAGGTGCTGTGCGTCATGCACTGCTCGTAGTTGACGCAGAATTCTTCGCGCATGGCGGCAAACTCATCGTGCTCGGGCGACATGTCAAAGGCCACACCGATCAGCCCGCGTGCACCAGCGCCGGCAACCGGCCGGTAGCTGGCTTGCGACAGGGGTGGCAGCTTGCGGTCCAGTCGCATTTTGTTGACTGCGGCGCCCAGATCAGGCGCGCTGTCGATCAGGGTGCCGTCCAGATCAAACAGCACCGCTCGCACCCCGCCAAACAGACCGGGAACCAACATCACCGGCTGGCCAGGTCCGACTTCTGTGTCGCCATCAGGTAATTGACGCTGGTGTCGGCATTGAGCCAGAAGCGCTGCGTCATGGGGTTGTGCCCCATGCCACGCGTATGGCGCAGGTCGAGATCGGCAGCGCGGCAGTAGCCTGCCAGTTCGCTGGGGCGAACCATCTTGGCGTATTCATGCGTGCCGCGTGGCAGCAGATTGAGCACGTACTCGGCGCCAACAATGGCGAACAGGAACGATTTGGGGTTGCGGTTCAGGGTTGAGAAAAATACCCAGCCGCCCGGTTTGACCAGCGTGGCACAGGCGCGCACGATGGAAGCCGGATCAGGCACGTGTTCCAGCATTTCCATGCAGGTCACGATATCAAAGGCGCCAGGTTGTTCCAGCGCCAGCGCTTCAGCGCTGACTTCACGGTACTGCACATTGGGAGTTTCAGCGTCGAGCGCATGCAACTGTGCGACACGCAGCGCCTTGCCGGCCAGATCAATGCCGGTCACCTGGGCGCCGCTGCGCGCCATGGCGTCAGCCAGGATGCCACCGCCACAACCGACATCAAGCACCTGCTGCCCGGCCAGCGGGGACAGGCTGTTGATCCACTCCAGCCTCAAGGGATTCATCTGGTGCAGGGGACGAAACTCGCCCTGCGTGTCCCACCAACGGTGCGCAAGGTCAGAAAACTTGGCCAGTTCGGCCGGATCAGCGTTCAAGGTAGAAGTCATGGGGGGAGATTATCGGACAAGCCGGCAAGACCCCACCAGTGCCGGGATCGCAAGCACGCCTGGCATGCAAAAAGCCCCGGAATACGGGGCTTTTTGAGGCAGTCCTTACAGACCGCCGAGAGGTCCTGGGACCTATTACTTGTTGGCGCGGGTACCGACCACTTCGATTTCCACGCGACGGTTCTTGGCGCGGCCTTCTTTGGTCTTGTTGTCAGCAACGGGTTGCTTCTCGCCCTTGCCTTCGGTGTAAACGCGGTTTTTCTCGATGCCCTTGGACACCAGATAAGCCTTCACAGCTTCCGAGCGCTTGACCGACAGTTTCTGGTTGTAGGGGTCGCCACCAACAGAGTCGGTGTGGCCGACAGCAATGATGACTTCCAGGCTGATGCCCTTGACCTTGCCAACCAGATCATCGAGCTTGGCCTTGCCTTCAGCCTTCAGGACGGCCTTGTCGAAGTCAAAGAATGCATCCGCTGCATAGGTCACTTTGGTGGCTGCGGGCGGCGGGGGAACCGGTTTCGGAGCCGGCGCAGGCGCAGGCGCTGCCTTCGGGGCTGGCGCCGGAGCTGGCGCAGCCACAGGTGCGGGTGCCGGTGCGGCCTTCGGCGCCACAATCGCGCCATCGCAACCAACGCCTGCAGTAGCGGGGGTCCAGTTGGCATCGCGCCAGCACAGTTCATTGGTGCCGTTCTTCCAGGTAATGCCCGTGGCACTGACCCAGTTGTCCACCGATTGGGCACCAGCCACGGTCGTGAGTGCTGCGGCAGCAATCAGCATTGCCACTTTGTTCAGTTTTTTCATGGTTCTCCTAGAGGAAAAAGCCGCAGCAGCGCGGCGAATTATTATGCAACGCTCTAAATGCCCATCACCTAAAACGTTCGGCTTATTGTGCCACAGCCGTATTCAGACCGGAACCCCGAAAATACCCCTAGGCCAATGGACTGCAAAGCAATCACCAAATTGCAAGCAGAATTGCCTGCACCGTTGCACAAGCGCCACAGGAGCAGCGCCAAAGCCTTAGAATCGCCTATTGCCCAAGTCACCGCTCCAGCACCAACCGCCCCATGACCCAGTTCGCCAAAGAAACACTGCCCATCAGTCTTGAAGAGGAGATGCGCCGGAGCTACCTCGATTACGCGATGAGCGTGATTGTGGGGCGTGCCCTGCCCGATGCGCGCGACGGCCTCAAGCCGGTGCACAGACGCGTGCTGTTTGCCATGCACGAGCTGAGCAACGACTGGAACCGACCCTACAAGAAGTCAGCGCGTATCGTTGGCGACGTGATCGGTAAATACCACCCGCACGGCGACAGCGCCGTGTATGAAACCATTGTTCGCATGGCGCAGGATTTTTCGCTGCGCCATATGCTGGTAGACGGTCAGGGCAATTTCGGATCGGTGGACGGCGACAACGCGGCCGCCATGCGTTACACGGAAATCCGCATGGCCAAGATCGCGCACGAGTTGCTGGCCGATCTGGACAAGGAAACCGTCGATTTCGGCCCCAACTACGACGGCAGCGAGCAGGAGCCCCTGGTGATGCCGGCGCGCTTTCCCAACTTGCTGGTCAACGGTTCCTCCGGCATTGCCGTCGGCATGGCGACCAACATCCCGCCGCACAACTTGAACGAAGTGGTGGACGGCTGCCTTCACTTGCTGCGCAACCCGGATGCCTCCATCGACGAGTTGATGGAAATCATTCCGGCACCCGATTTCCCCACTGCCGGCATCATTTACGGTATCAATGGCGTCAAGGACGGCTACCGCACCGGGCGCGGGCGCGTGGTGATGCGCGCCAAGTGCCATTTTGAAGACATTGATCGCGGCCAGCGCCAGGCCATCATCGTTGACGAACTGCCCTACCAGTGCAACAAGAAGACCTTGCAGGAACGCATGGCCGAACTGGTGCACGAGAAGAAGATCGACGGCATCAGCCACATCCAGGATGAGTCGGACAAGTCTGGCATGCGCCTGGTGATCGAGCTCAAGCGCGGCGAAGTACCCGAGGTGGTGCTGAACAACCTGTACAAGCAGACCCAGTTGCAAGACACGTTTGGCATGAACATGGTGGCCCTGATCAACGGCCAGCCCAAACTGTGCAACCTCAAGGACCTGATCGAAGTCTTCCTGGAACACCGCCGCGAAGTGGTCACTCGGCGCACCATCTTCAACCTGCGCAAGGCGCGCGAGCGCGGCCACGTGCTCGAAGGCCTGGCCGTTGCGCTGGCCAATATCGACGAGTTCATTGCCATCATCCGCAATGCCCCAACACCGCCGGTGGCCAAGGTCGAACTGATGGCCCGGCCCTGGGACAGCAAACTGGTGCGCGAGATGCTCACCCGCACGCGGCTCGATGGCGGCATTGTCAACGCCGATGACTACCGGCCTGATGGCCTTGAGAAGCAATACGGCATGGGTGGGGACGGCCTGTACCGCCTGTCCGAGACGCAAGCGCAGGAAATCCTGCAAATGCGTCTGCAACGCCTGACCGGGTTGGAGCAGGACAAGATCGTCGCCGAGTACAAGGAAGTCATGTCCGAGATCGACGACTTCCTCGACATCCTGGCACGTCCCGAGCGTGTCTCGACCATCATCAGCGAAGAGCTCACCGCCATCAAGACCGAATTTGGCCAGACCAAACTCGGCGCACGGCGCAGCCTGGTGGAATACAGCTCTTTCGATCTATCGACCGAAGACCTGATCACGCCGACCGACATGGTGGTCACGCTCTCGCACAGCGGCTACATCAAGAGCCAGCCGCTGGGCGAATACCGCGCCCAGAAACGCGGCGGCCGCGGCAAGCAGGCCACCGCGACCAAGGAAGACGACTGGGTCGATCAGCTCTTCATCGCCAACACGCACGACTACATCCTGTGCTTCAGCAACCGCGGCCGTTTGTACTGGCTCAAAGTCTGGGAAGTGCCGCAAGGCGCGCGTGGCTCACGCGGCCGCCCAATCGTCAACATGTTCCCGCTGACCGAAGGTGAAAAGATCACCGTGGTGCTGCCGCTGACCGGCGAAAAACGCAGCTTCCCGGCCGACCAGTATGTTTTCATGGCAACCCGCATGGGAACGGTCAAGAAGACCACGCTCGATGAATTCAGCAACCCGCGCAAGGCCGGCATCATTGCCGTTGATCTGGACGAAGGCGACTTCCTGATCGGCGCCTCGCTCACCGATGGCCAGCACGACGTCATGCTGTTCAGCGACGGCGGCAAGGCGGTGCGCTTTGACGAAAACGATGTGCGCCCGATGGGTCGCCAGGCGCGCGGAGTGCGCGGCATGACGCTCGAAGAGGGCCAAAGCGTGATCGCCATGCTGGTGGCCGAAGACGAGCAGCAAAGCGTGCTCACTGCCACCGAAAACGGTTACGGCAAGCGCACCGGCATCACCGAGTACACGCGCCACGGCCGCGGCACCAAGGGCATGATTGCCATCACGCAGTCGGAACGCAACGGCAAGGTCGTCGCCGCCACTCTGGTGCATGCCGACGACGAGATCATGCTGATCACGGACCGCGGCGTTCTGGTGCGCACGCGCGTCAGCGAGATCCGCGAACTCGGGCGCGCCACACAGGGCGTGACCCTGATTGGCCTGGACGAAGGCTCCAAGCTCAGTGGTTTGCAGCGCATCGTCGAAAACGACGCCAATCCGGTCGTCGATGAGACTTTGGACGAGGGTGAAGGCGACGATGCGGGCAAGTGATTCTTTGATGATTCGCCCCTTCAACTTCTCAGCCGGACCGGCCGCCATGCCGCAAGAGGTCCTGACCGAGGCAGCCAGTGAAATGCTGGACTGGCACGGCAGCGGCATGGGCGTGATGGAGATGAGCCATCGCGGCAAGGAGTTCATCTCGATCTACGAGCAGGCGCAAGCCGATCTGCGCGAATTGCTGGCGGTGCCAAACCACTTCAAGATCCTGTTCATGCAGGGTGGTGGTCTGGCCGAGAACGCCATCGTGCCTCTGAATCTCTCCAGCGGCGGGACCGTCGACTTCGTGCTCACCGGCAGTTGGAGCCAGAAGTCGTACGCCGAAGCCCACAAGTACGGCACGGCCATGATCGCTGCCAGCAGTGAGTCCAGTGGCTTCACGAGCCTGAGCGACCCCGCCACCTGGCAACTCAGCAAGGGTGCGAGCTATTTGCACATCTGTAGCAACGAAACCATTCATGGCGTCGAATACCACGAATTACCGGACCTGAAAGCGCTCGGCTGTGCTGCACCGCTGGTCGTTGATTTTTCGTCGCACGTGGCGTCACGCCCGGTCGACTGGTCACGCGTTGGTCTGGCGTTTGGCGGCGCGCAGAAGAACCTCGGGCCGGCCGGCCTGACGCTGGTGGTGATCCGGGAAGACCTGCTGGGTAAGGCGCTGCCGATCTGCCCCAGTGCCTTCAACTACAAAACGGTGGCCGACAACCAGTCGATGTTCAACACGCCACCGACCTATTCCATCTACGTCGCAGGGCTGGTGTTCCAGTGGCTCAAGCGCCAGGGCGGCATCGCCGCGATCGAAGCACGCAACATGGCCAAGGCAGCGCTGCTGTACGACGCCATCGACAACTCGCAGCTTTACCTGAACAAGGTTGCTGCGAACTGCCGCTCGCGCATGAACGTGCCGTTCTTCCTGCGCGATGAAAGCCGCAATGACGCGTTCCTGGCCGGCGCGCGTGCGCACGGCCTGCTACAGCTCAGAGGCCACAAATCAGTGGGCGGCATGCGTGCCAGCATTTACAACGCAATACCGCTTGAAGGTGTGCAGGCACTGGTGGACTACATGCGCGAATTCGAAAAAACCCAGGCCTGAACGATGACAAAACCCGACACCGTCCTTGCGAGTTTGTCCGAGCTGCGCGTCCAGATTGACGCCATTGACGAGCAACTGCTGCTGCTGCTCAACAGCCGCGCCCTGGTGGCGGAAAAAGTGGGCGAGGTCAAGAAGCGCGAAGGCACGGCTTTCTTCCGACCGGACCGCGTGGCGCAGGTGATCGAGAAAATCCAGTTGACCAATCCCGGGCCTTTGAAGGGTCCGCATGTGGCGGCGATCTGGCGCGAGATCATGTCAGCCTGCCTGGCACTGGAATCGCCGCAACGCGTCGCCGTACTCGGGCCTTCCGGCACTTTTTGCGAACAGGCGGCGATCGAGTTTTTTGGCGGTGCCGCCGACCTGATCTATTGCGCCAACTTTGACGAGGTCTTTCACGCCACGGCCGCCGGCAGCGCGCAGTACGGCGTGGTTGGCGTCGAGAATTCGACCGAAGGCATGGTGGCCAGAACGCTCGACCTGTTCCTGCACTCGCCCACTCATGTGATCGGTGAAGTCACACTGCTGGTGCGGCACAACCTGCTGCGGCTGGAAAATTCACTCGACGGCATCGAGGTGGTGCTGGCCCATCCGCTGGCACTGGCCCAGTGCCAGGCCTGGCTGTCCAAGCACCTGCCACATGCCGAGCGCCGACCCGTATCAAGCAATGCCGAAGGTGCGCGGCTGGCCACCACCAACCCGGCCTGGGCTGGCCTGGCCAGCGAGCGCGCCGCCACCCAATTTGGTCTGCATATCGCAGCCCACGCGATTCAGGACGATGCCTACAACCGCACGCGTTTTGCCATCATCTGCCTGCCGCAGACCGTGGACACACCACCGCCCTCGGGCAAGGACTGCACCAGCCTGGTGGTGTCGGTTCCGAATCGTCCCGGCGCCGTGCACGACATCCTGATACCGCTGAAGAACCACGGCGTTTCCATGACCCGTTTCGAGTCGCGCCCGGCGCGCACCGGTCAATGGGAATACTATTTCTACATCGATATCCAAGGCCACCCGGCGCAGCCGCACGTAGCCCTGGCGCTCAAGGAACTGCAGGCGCTGTGCGCGTTCTACAAGGTGCTGGGCACTTACCCGGTGGCGGAATAGCATGGCCAACGCGCGCACCTTCAATCACGGCTGATCGGGAGTTTTGATGTTTGAACAACTGGGCATCATTGGCTGCGGCTTGATGGGCGGCTCGTTCGCACTGGCGCTCAAACGCGCCGGTCTCGTGAAAAGAGTCGTCGGTTACAGCAAGTCACCCGCCAGCGTCGAACACGCCTGCCTGATGGGCGTCATCGATGAGCAGGCGGCTACAGCGATGCAGGCCGTTTCCGGATCCGACATTGTCCTGATTGCCGTGCCGGTCGCAGCGACCGAAACCACTTTCAAAGCGATCCAGCACCTGGTGACACCCGAGATGCTGATCATGGATGTGGGCTCCACCAAACGTGACGTGGTCGATGCCGCCCGGCGCGCGCTGCGCGAGAAAGTCGGCTCTTTCGTACCGGCCCATCCGATCGCCGGCAAGGAAGTCTCCGGCATCGAGCACGCCGATGCCGATCTGTACCACGGCAAACAGGTCATCCTGACACCGATTGAACGCACGCAGGCGCGCCAGGCGCAGCAAGCTGTTGAGGTCTGGACCGCGCTCGGTTGCCGCGTGGTGACGATGTCACCGGAATCACACGATGCCGCCTTTGCCGCCGTGAGCCACCTGCCGCACCTGATTTCGTTTGCGCTCATGAACGCCATTGCGGGTCAGCCGCAGGGCAAGGAATACCTGGCGCTGGCAGGGCCGGGCTTTCGCGATTTCTCCCGGATTGCAGCCAGCGACGCCAAGATGTGGCGCGACGTCATGCTGTCCAATCACGAAGAGCTGCTCACCCAAGTGAAGCTTTTCCAGACCAGCCTGCAGGCACTGGAGCGCCTGATTGCCAGCGGCAACAGCGAAGCGCTTGAAGGCTTGATCGATCAGGCCAGTCACGCCCGCTCGCAGTGGCGCATGGCGCACGGTCAAAAATAATGTTTTCCAGTGAATTCATTGATCTACCGCCGCTGACGGCGGCCGGCGGCACGATCGTCCTGCCAGGCTCCAAGAGCATCTCCAACCGCCTGCTGTTGCTGGCTGCGCTCAGTCAGGGCACCACCACTCTGCATGAGTTGCTGGACTCCGACGACACACGCGTCATGCTCGAAGCACTGCGGCAACTGGGCTGCGGCGTGCACCAAGATGGCAGCACGGTTGCAATCGACGGCCTGGGTGGTCAGCCGCGCCAGCGCCAAGCCAAGCTCTTCATGGGCAACGCCGGCACCGCCATCCGCCCGTTGACCGCAGCGCTGGCCGTGATGGGCGGCGACTATGAACTCAGCGGTGTGCCGCGCATGCACGAGCGCCCGATTGGCGATCTGGTTGACGCCCTGCGTCAGCTCGGCTGCCAGATCGACTACCTGGGGCAGGACGGGTATCCGCCGCTGCACATCGGCATCCCGCATCTGCAACTGGCAGCGCCAATCCGGGTCCGGGGTGACGTCTCCAGCCAGTTCCTGACCGCACTCCTCATGGCGCTGCCGCTGGTGGCCGTGCAGGACATCGTGATCGAAGTCATCGGCACGCTCATCTCGCGGCCCTACATCGAAATCACGCTGAACCTGCTCACGCGCTTTGGCATTGCGGTGCGGCGCGAGGGCTGGCAGCGCTTTACCATTCCCGCCGGCAGCCGCTTCCAGTCACCGGGCAGCGTGCACGTCGAGGCCGACGCCTCATCGGCCAGCTACTTCATTGCGCTGGGCGCCATTGCGCAGGCGGCCCCCGGTCAGAATGGCATCCGGATCGAAGGCGTCGGTGCCGAGTCGATCCAGGGCGACATCCGCTTTGTCGAAGCGGCGCAGATGATGGGCGCCCAAATCCACAGCGGTGCCAACTGGCTTGAGGTGTCACGCGGAAGCTGGCCACTGAAGGCCATCGATCTGGATTGCAACCACATCCCCGACGCCGCCATGACGCTGGCCGTGATGGCCTTGTACGCTCACGGCACAACGACGCTGCGCAATATCGCCAGTTGGCGCGTCAAGGAAACCGATCGCCTCGCCGCCATGGCCTGTGAATTACGCAAACTCGGCGCCAACGTGGAAGAAGGCAGCGATTTCATACGCATCACAGCGCCTGCCAACGTCACCGACTGGAAGGCCGCGCGCATCCACACCTACGACGACCACCGCATGGCGATGTGTTTTTCACTTGCGGCCTTCAATCCGGCGCGGCGCGCCGTGCGCATCGAAGACCCCAAGTGTGTCGCCAAGACCTTTCCTGACTACTTTGAGGCGCTGTTCTCGCTGGCC
>CAITXW010000329.1 GCA_903896425.1 uncultured beta proteobacterium
GAACCGGCGCTACATGCAACTTGAAGGACTTCAAACCCTCTGCGATACTCCGCCGACTCGGCTGTCCGCAGTGGCACGCTGAGTAACGTGTATCTCAGCCTGTCCGGGCTGTGGACTTACACCACGTCATGGGACACGACCCCAGTTAGCGGACACTGCTTGCGGTAGTCCAGGGACATGGAAGTAGAACGGGGCATTCTTCTGCGAGAAGTGGGGTTCGGTGTGTGGCAGGCCTGACCAGGCGTCGCGCACCGTGTCAACTAAGCCTTGACCGGCGAATATTTCTGAAGAAATTCGAAGCTGTCGCGCCAGCAGCGAACAGCTTGCTCACGCCAGAACATGACATGAAACGCGTGGGTTTCGCCTGGGTAGTAGTGCGCAGTGCAACCTGAGTGCAACCGAGTCAAAGCAGTTTCAAGCCGCTCGGAGTCGGTTGCGACCGGGTCATCAACTCCGGCGGCGATAAAAATTGGTGGTATTCCTGGCGTTGCCGTCATCGCCTCGACCACACAAAGCGGGTCGGCCAGCGCATGCCTGGCATCAGGATGGTTGGCAAATTTGCCGAGGTAAGAGTGTGCCGCATCCGTTGCAATCCTCGCTGCCAAAGCGGACACCCCCGAGCTCAGGTAGCGTTCGGGTTTGCTTGTTTGCAAAAAGCCGCAGTACAGCAAGGCCAAAGCTGGGCGCAATCCTCTGTCAAATAGCGGCGCCGCAAATGGCTCCGGTCGAGCCGTGCAACAGGCCAGCGTGACGGCAAGCGCCAGATTGGCACCAGCGGATTCGCCGGCCAGCCCGATGCAAGCCCTGTCTCCCCCATAGTCTTTGACATGATCTGTGGCCCACAACCAGGCAGCGCAGGCATCCTCGATGGCGGCAGGGAACGGGTGTTTGGGTGCCAGGCGGTAGTCCACGTTGCAAACGAGATATCCCTGCGATGCATAGGCGGCTGCCAGTGCCCGGTGGGTGCGCTTGGAGCCGATTGCAAATCCGCCGCCATGAAAGTAAATCAGCACCGGATGGGGACCCGGTCCAACGGGCTGCAGGATATCGAGGCGTAGTACATCAGTACCATGGCGGGCGTATTCGACGTCTTCAATCAACCGGCAAGTACTCATCCGTTGTTTCATGCGTGGCATGAAATCAACCAGCCCGGCTAGAGCATGCATGCCGGCATCAAGCGCAATGCGGCGGGCCAACTGTTGTGAAGCGGTCATGTCCAACCAGCGGCGCATGAGGATTCTCCGATGCAAGAGTTTGAACAGCGCCCAGTGAAGCTGTCAGGTGGAACTATATGCTTTGCCTCAACGGGACCATGCCCTGAACTTCCTGGCGTCAAGGCTAAGTGTGTTGCCACCTTGCTCCCAAGACAAGATTGATTTCAACTTCGTCAAGCGAGCGAGCAGTGCCAAAGCCGGCTACTTGCCTGGCTGCGGTGACCTTGATGGCGACAAACTTGAAATCACCGAGTTCCGTCATCGGCGCGGCCTCTGCAAACCTCGCCAGGTAGGAGGCGCGGCAAGCAGTCCACTGCGAAGTTCCAGGCTGCATAAGCTCGGCCACCCCTTCCAAGGTGACACGCGGCAGGGCATGCACCGGCTCGTCAGCAAGCTCCGACTGCATGACAAGCAGGGACACGCTATTGCGGGCTTGCATGTTCCGGGTATGGGCAGCCAGTCCGCTGACGTGGATAACCAGGCAATGGAACTGCTGTTCGATGGCGAAGGGAACCATCGAAACAAAGGGCTTGTCGGCATCGTCGATTGTTCCCAACGCGGCCACCCGTTGTGTGTTCAACAATTTTCTCAGCTCACGCGTCAGTCGGGGTTCATGCGTCATTTGGTTTCAAGTTTATTCCCCTCCTGCGCTGAGCGTCCTTGCAATCAATCTTTGCGCACAAGTCGGTCAATTGCGGCCGCGCGACCGCTCGCGGTGGACTAGAACCGTTCCAACTCCGCGAACTTGAGGCGCCCGCCGCGCACCAGCATCTTGCCGTATTCGGCGCAGCGCTGCGGTGTCGGGATCACCTTGCCGGGGTTGAGCAGGCCCTTGGCGTCGAAGGCGCGTTTGACGCCGAACATCTGCTCGTTTTCTTCGGCAGAAAACTGCACACACATCGAGTTTAGTTTCTCGATGCCGACACCGTGCTCGCCGGTCACGGTGCCACCCATGGCCACACTGGTCTCCAGGATGTCGGCGCCGAAAAGTTCGCAGCGGTGCAGTTGGTCCGGGTCGTTGGCATCGAACAGGATCAGCGGGTGCAGGTTGCCGTCGCCGGCGTGGAACACGTTGCAGCAGCGCAGGCCGTACTTCTTTTCCATCTCGCCGATGGCGATCAGGATGTCGGCCAAGCGTTTGCGCGGAATGGTCGAGTCCATGCACATGTAGTCCGGGCTGATGCGCCCGCTGGCCGGAAACGCGTTCTTGCGCCCACTCCAGAACTTCAGGCGCTCGGCTTCGTCGCGGCTGATGGCAATCGCGGTGGCGCCATGCTGGCGCAGCACGGCGCTCATGCGGCCGATCTCTTCTTCCACTTCTTCCGGTGTGCCGTCGCTCTCGCACAGCAGGATGGCGGCGGCGCTCAGGTCGTAGCCGGCGTGCACATAGTCTTCCACGGCGGCGGTCATCGGCTTGTCCATCATCTCCAGACCGGCCGGGATGATGCCTGCGGCAATGACACCGGCAACGGCGTCGCCGGCCTTGCGGATGTCGTCGAAGCTGGCCATGATGCAGCGCGCCAGTTGCGGCTTGGGAACGAGTTTGACCGTGACCTCGGTTGTGACGGCCAGCATGCCTTCGGAGCCGATGACGATGCTGAGCAAATCCAGACCGGCGGCGTCGAGCGCATCGGAGCCGAACGCCACCGCCTCGCCTTGCATCGTGAAGCCGCGGACCTTGAGGATGTTGTGCAGCGTCAATCCGTACTTCAGGCAGTGCACGCCACCGGCGTTTTCGGCCACATTGCCGCCGATGGTGCAGGCAATCTGGCTCGACGGATCGGGCGCGTAGTACAGACCGTAGGGCGCAGCAGCCTCGCTGATCGCGAGGTTGCGCACGCCGCACTGCACCTGCGCGCTGCGGCTGTGGGCATCGACGCGGATGATCTTGTTGAACTTGGCCAGCGACAGTGTCACACCCATGCCATGCGGCATGGCACCACCCGACAGGCCGGTGCCAGCGCCGCGAGCGACCACCGGCACGCCCAGCGCATAACAGGCGCGCAACACGGCCTGCACCTGGGCTTCGGTTTCGGGCAGGGCTACCACCAACGGGCGCTGACGGTAGGCGCTCAGGCCGTCACATTCGTAAGGTGTCGTATCTTCGTTGTGCCACAGCAGGGCGTGCGGCGGCAGGCACGCAGTCAGTGCCTGCGCCACTTCGGCCTGGCGCTGGGCGCGCTGCTGCAGGTCCTGCGTTTCATTGGGCATGGGAGCATTCATGGTGGTTTTCGTGTCACGGTCTGAATGGGAATGCTACCGTAGAGTCGTCGTGACGCCTATATCTGATTGTTCGGCGGTGCCTGACGCAGCAGTTGGTGGTGTTGGGCATGACGCAGGGTTTTCCCAAGGAATGTGAAAGTGCGGGAAAACGCGATCCCATCGTCGGTGCCCACGACGATGGTCTGGTATTGGGTGTCGGGCTCCAGAGGGATATCAGGCAGTACCAAGCCGTCGCCATCAAACAGGCGACCGCCGTTAAATTCTGACGTCGCGTTGGTTTGGTTTGGGCGCAGGGAAAGCGTTGCGCCATCTGGCAACTTGACCAGACTCGCCGACGTGATCAGAACGGCCCTGCCGTCGTGAACGGCGACGACGATCGGGTGGCCAGTTGGGGATGGCACCAAATCCTGGCTGGAAACTGCTGGCGCAGTATCTTTGCGATTGATCTGGGTGGCGGTCGCGGCCGTCACTTGCCCGTTCATGGCATCAGCAAAGTATGGCGTACGGCTATTGCCGGCAAAGCTTGTCAGGATAGTGACATTGGTAAGAATAAGGACGACTAAACCAAAGCGTCGCAATGTGAAATAGTGGCTCATTTCCCCTCCCTGAGCCAAGCTTAAGCGCTTGTCATTTTTATTCCTATCCCCCATTTGGGGGATTTTGAGGGGTTTCTGGATGTCCATCGAAGATGCCCATCCTGCTTGCGGGCACAAGCCAGTCGATCCCATCGAATCGGTGCCGGCTGCGCGGGTCTGCGACAGCGCAGGCGCGGCAACGCTTGCATGTGGAAAGATCCCTAGAATCGAATCCTGCGATCCGTAAACCATATCAAAACCCCATGCCGCCTGAAGCTTCCGGTGCTTGGCAGCGCCGCTGGCAGAAATGGCGTTCATTCCTGCCCACGCTGCCGGCCCATGATCTGTTGCGTGACGCCACTTACCGGCGGCTCTGGTCATCGATCCTGATCAGTTCCTTCGGTGGTCAGATCACGATGCTGGCGCTGCCGCTGACGGCGGCCGTGTTGCTGCACGCCACGCCGACGCAGATGGGTTTGTTGACGGCGATGGAACTCGCACCCTTTGTTCTGCTTTCGTTGCCAGCTGGTGTCTGGCTTGACCGGGTGCGCAAACTGCCGGTCTATATCGTGGGCGAAGCTTTCATCGCGCTGGCGCTGGCCACGGTGCCGCTGGCCTGGTACCTGGGCTGGCTCAGCATGTCTTTTCTCTACGCCGTGGCCTTCTCCATCGGCTGTGTTTTCGTCACGGCGGGTACGGCGGCGCAGATTGTGCTCACGCAGGTGGTGCCGCGCGAGCGCCTGGTTGAGGCGCACGCCAAGAATTCATTGGCTTCGTCCGGCGCTGAAGTGGCGGGGCCGGGTGTGGCCGGTGTACTGATCAAACTGGTGGGCGCGCCGATGGCGCTGCTGGCAGATGCCGTTTTGCTGATCGGCAGCGTGCTGATCCTGCGCAATTTGCAAGTCACAGAAAACCGGCCCGATAGCGGCAGTACCCATTTCTGGCGCGACCTTAAGGCCGGCTTGCGCTTTGTTGTCGAGCATCGGATGCTGTTGTCGCTGGCTGCTGCGGTCGGCATGTGGCAGTTGTGCCATCAGTGTGCGATGGTGGTTCAGATCCTGTTTGCAACGCGCGAGCTCGGGCTCAACGAGGGCCAGGTCGGGCTGTGCTACACCGGCCTGGGTCTGGGCACGATTGTGGCCAGCAGCCTGGGCAACCGCATTTCAAGGCGGCTTGGCCCCGGTCCCTGCCTGATCATGGGTATTGCGGTTTGTGGTGTCGGTTGGCTGCAACTGGCCTTGGCACCGTTGGGAGTTTGGGGCGTGTTTTCCTTTGTCCTGATGCTGCTGTGTTTTGGCGTTGGCGCCGTATTTATTTTCATTAACTTTCTGGCCTTGCGCCAGGCAGTGACACCCGAGCCCATGCTGGGCCGCATGACCAGCACCATGCGCTGGTTGATCCTGATCCCGGCCGGGCCCGGTGCCCTGCTGGGTGGCTACCTGGGTGAGCATCTGGGTCTGCGCTACGCGCTGGCGGCGGGCGGTGTTGGCGCGCTGGCGCTGGCACTGTGGGCCTGGCGTCATCCGGTGCTGCGCAATGTGCGTGCACTGCCGATGGCGCTGCCGGGCTAAGACACAGCGCACGCTCGCTACAATCCCGCCCATTCCCACCACCGGTAGCCACCCATGTCCGATCGCCTTGCCGTGCTGCCGCAATACCTGCTGCCCAAGCAGGCGCTGACGGCGCTGGCCGGGCGCATTGCCAGGGCGCAGGGCGGGCGCTTGACCAGCGCGCTGATCGCCTGGTTTGTGCGCCGTTACGGCGTCAACATGAGTGAAGCTGCCAACCCCGACATCGCCAGCTACGCCAGCTTCAATGACTTTTTCACGCGCGCCCTCAAAGACGGTGCCCGGCCGCTGGCGCAGGCCGACCTGATCAGTCCGGTCGATGGCGCCATCAGTCAATTTGGCGCGATGCAAAAGGACCAGATCTTCCAGGCCAAGGGTCACCACTATTCAAGTCGCGCGCTGCTCGGCGGTGATGCCGCGCTGGCTGCGCAGTTTGACGATGGCAGCTTTGCCACGCTGTACTTAAGCCCGCGCGACTACCACCGCATCCACATGCCTTGCGCCGGGCGGCTGCGGCGCATGATTTACGTGCCGGGGGAACTGTTCTCGGTCAACCCGACGACGGCACGCGGCGTGCCGGGTCTGTTTGCGCGCAATGAGCGCGTGGTCTGCATTTTCGATTCGGCGCAGGGCCCGTTTGCCCTGGTGCTGGTCGGTGCCACCATCGTTGGCAGCATGGCAACGGTCTGGCACGGCGTTGTGAACGCGCGGCGCAGTGGTGAACTGCGCGAATGGCAGTACGCCGACCGTGCCGTGACGCTGGAACAAGGCCAGGAGATGGGCCGATTCCTGCTCGGCTCAACCGTGGTTCTGCTGTTTCCCAAAGGCCCATTGCAGTTCAATCCAGTCTGGGGGCCGGGTCGAGCCATTCGCATGGGCGAGGCCATGGCGCAGCGTCTTTAGGCGCTTGAAGTTCTGCCAGAATGCTGGCATGAATTACCAACACCTGCTGCTCACGGTTGATGGGCCGATCACCACCCTCACGCTGAATCGTCCCGAAAAGCGCAACGCGCTGGCGCTGCCGGTGATGCTGGAATTGACCTCGGCTCTGCAGGAGGTGGCCACGAGCGATGCGCGCGGTGTGATCCTGGCGGCCAACGGTCCGGTTTTCAGCGCCGGCCACAACTTTGGTGACATGGCCGGTGCCACGCTGGCGCAGGCGCAGGAGTTGTTTGCCATCTGTACGGCGATGATGGATGCGATTCAGGCCATGCCGCAGGTGGTGGTGGCGCGTGTGCACGCGCTGGCCACGGCGGCGGGATGCCAGTTGGTTGCGAGTTGTGATCTGGCGGTGGCTGCCGACAGCGCCGGCTTTGCCATTCCCGGCGGCAAGGGCGGTCTGTTCTGCCACACGCCACTGGTTGCCCTGGCGCGCAATCTGGGGCGCAAGCGCGCACTCGAAATGGCACTCACCGGCGATGCCATCGACGCCGCCACGGCTGTTCAGTGGGGCCTGATCAATCGCGCCGTGCCGGCAGAGCAACTGGAGGCGGCAACGCTGGATTTGATCACCCGCGCTACCCGCGGCAGTGTTTTGTCCAAAGCGCTGGGCAAGCAGGGTTTTTACCGGCAGATCGACCTGCCGCAGGATGCCGCTTACCGCTATGCCGTCGAGTTGATGGCATCCGCAGCGATGACGCCCGATGCCCAGGAAGGCATAAGCGCCTTCCTCGAAAAGCGCCACGCGCAGTACACGCAGACCGCAAACGCCAGCACAAACACGGACAATCTTCCGCCGGGCCGCCCCAAGGAAGATTAGCCCCCTCGGGGGGGCAGCGCAGTACGCGAAGCGACAAGCGTGGGGGCTTGTCTACCTGAAGATGACGGTCTTGTGGCCGTTCAAGAGCACGCGATGTTCGCTGTGCCACTTGACGGCGCGCGCCAGCACCTGGCTCTCGGTATCGCGGCCCAGCGTCGTCAGGTCTTCCACGGTGCGGCTGTGGTCAACGCGTGCCACGTCCTGCTCGATGATCGGGCCTTCGTCCAGATCCGCGGTCA
>CAITXW010000330.1 GCA_903896425.1 uncultured beta proteobacterium
ACGCGGTCGGTTTCTTCCTGACCGCCGGCTTCCTGGGCATGATGTATTACTTTGTTCCCAAGCAGGCCGAGCGTCCGGTCTACTCCTATCGCCTGTCGATCGTCCATTTCTGGGCACTGATCTTCACCTACCTGTGGGCCGGTCCGCACCATCTGCACTACACCGCCTTGCCGGATTGGACGCAATCGGTCGGTATGGTGTTCTCGCTGATTCTTCTGGCACCCAGTTGGGGCGGCATGATCAACGGCATCATGACACTCTCAGGCGCATGGCACAAACTGCGCGATGACCCGATTCTGCGTTTCCTGATCGTTTCCCTGTCCTTCTACGGCATGTCGACCTTTGAAGGCCCGATGATGTCAATCAAGACCGTCAACGCCTTGTCGCATTACACCGACTGGACCGTGGGCCACGTGCACTCCGGCGCCCTGGGCTGGGTTGGCCTGGTGACCATGGGTAGCATGTACTACCTGATTCCGCGCCTGTTTGGCCAGAAGCAGATGCACAGCATCAAGGCCATCGAGATTCACTTCTGGACCGCTACCATCGGCATCGTGATCTACATTGCCTCAATGTGGATTGCCGGCGTGATGCAGGGCCTGATGTGGCGTGCCATCAACACCGACGGCACACTGACCTACACCTTTGTGGAATCGGTCAAGGCCACCTTCCCGTTCTACGTGCTGCGTTTGCTCGGTGGTCTGCTCTACCTCAGTGGCATGTTGATCATGCTCTGGAATGTGCTCAAGACCGCGACCAAAGGTCGCTCGGTCACTGTGACCATTCCGACTGCTCTTGCACACGCCTGATAAGGAATAAATACCATGGCTAACAACAATGCAAGCGGCGGACTGTCGCATGAAAAGATCGAAACCAACAACTTCCTGATGATCGTTCTGATCCTGCTGGTGTTGCTGGTTGGCGGCTTGGTGGAAATCGTGCCGCTGTTCTTCCAGAAATCAACGACCGAGCCGGTCAAGGGCCTGCAACCCTACACCGCGCTGCAACTCGCCGGGCGCGACATCTACACGCGCGAAGGCTGCTACAACTGCCATTCGCAGATGATCCGGCCCTTCCGTGCCGAGACCCTGCGCTATGGCCATTATTCAGTGGCAGGCGAATTTGTCTATGACCACCCGTTCCAGTGGGGCAGCAAGCGCACCGGCCCCGATTTGCACCGCGTTGGCGGCAAGTACAGCGAACAGTGGCACCGGGATCACCTGAACAATCCGCGTGATGTCGTGCCGGAATCGAACATGCCGGCCTATCCCTGGCTGCTCAAGGACGACGTGGACGCGGCTTCCATGCCGGCGCACATGAAGGCCTTGCGCACCGTGGGCGTGCCTTACACCGATGAGCAGATCGCCAAATCGACCGAAGAGCTCAAGGGCAAGAAAGAGATCGACGCCGTGATCGCCTACCTGCAGGTTCTGGGAACCCTGGTCCGCTGAACCGGAGGCTGCCATGGATTTCGATATCAACACCCTGCGTTCACTGGCCACTGTGGTCAGCTTCGTCACCTTCATCGGCATCGTTGTTTGGGCCTATTCAGGCCGCAACGCCGCTGATTTTGAGACCGCCGCCAGACTGCCTTTCGAGCAAGACTGACGCACCGAAATATAAGGAAGAAAATGAGCGACTTTACAAGTAACTTCTGGTCGGTCTTCGTCACCGGTGTCACGATCGTCAGTATCGTGGCCTGTCTTTTGCTGCTGTGGTTCAGCGGCAAGGCCAAGGCGATGACAACAAGCGACAACACCACAGGTCACGTTTGGGATGGTGATCTGCGCGAAATGAACAACCCCCTGCCGCGCTGGTGGGCCTGGTTGTTTGTCATCACGATTGTTTTTGCGCTGGTTTATCTCTGGTTGTACCCGGGTTTGGGAACCTACAGCGGCAAATTCGCCTGGTCTTCAACCGGGCAGCACCAGTCTGAAGTGGACAAGGGCAACGCCGATGTGGCACCGCTGTATGCCAAATACGCGGCAATGAAACCGGAAGACGTGGCCAAGGACGCCAAGGCCATGGCAATCGGTGAGCGCCTGTTTATGAACACCTGCGCCCAGTGCCACGGGTCGGACGCGCGTGGCAACAAGGGTATTCCGAACCTGACCGACAACGACTGGCTCGGCGGCGGAACGCCTGACGTCATCAAGAACAACATCACCAAGGGGCGCATCGGCATGATGCCACCGATGGCGGCCGCTGTCGGTACGGCTGATGACGTCAAGAACGTTGCCAACTATGTGCTGAGTCTGTCGGGCAGCCCGCATGACTCACTGCGGGCTTCCCTGGGCAAGCCCAAGTTTGTGGTTTGTGCCGCCTGTCACGGTCCTGACGGCAAGGGTATGCATGCCATTGGTTCGGCCAATCTGACCGATGACATCTGGCTGCACGGTTATGGCGAGGCCGCCATCATCGCGATGGTCAACAACGGCAAGACCAATCAGATGCCGGCGCAGGGCGACAAGTTCACGCCCGAGCAGATTCATGTGTTGGCGTCGTATGTGTGGGGTCTTTCGAACAAGGGTCCGGCCGCAGCGAAGTAAGCAGCCGACAATGCGGGACAAAGCCACCTGTCCCTTGAAGTAGTACGCTTGAATCCAAAGGCCAACGCACCCCGCAAAGTCATCCCCATCGCAGCCCAGAGCGCCGATGGGGAGTTGGTCTCCCTGTACGCCTCGCACCAGAAGATCCACCCGCGCAGCACGACGGGCTTCTTTACCAACTGGCGCTGGGCCATGGTGTGGCTGACGCAAATCATCTTCTACGGCCTGCCCTGGCTGGAGTGGGGGCAGCGCCAGGCTGTGCTGTTTGATCTGGGTGCGCGGCGCTTCTATATCTTCGGTCTGGTCCTGTACCCGCAGGACTTCATCTACCTCACCGGCTTGATGGTGATCAGCGCCTTGTCGCTGTTTTTGTTCAC
>CAITXW010000331.1 GCA_903896425.1 uncultured beta proteobacterium
GCCGATTTGCGGCAGACTGGAGTTGAAGGCCTGCGGGTTGGCGACGATGTTCTTGATGGCTTGCAGCTTGGGCACGTAGAAGCGCGTTTCCATCGGCATCGTCAGATCGGTGTAGCTGGTGCCCAGGCCTGCGCGCTGGTTCTTGGCGATGGCGCGCCCGACGCTGCCCTCACCCCAGTTGTAGGAGGCCAGCGCAAGTTGCCAGTCGCCAAACAGGCCGTAGAGTTTTTGCAGGTAATCGAGCGCAGCGCGGGTCGAGGCCAGCACATCGCGCCGGTCATCGCGAAAAGCGTTTTGCTTGAGCTCGAAGGTGCGTCCCGTGGCCGGCATGAACTGCCACATGCCGGCGGCCTTGGCGCTCGATACCGCTTGCGGGTTGAAAGCGCTCTCGACGAAGGGCAGCAGCGCCAGCTCGGTCGGCATGCCGCGCAGTTCCAGTTCCTCGACGATGTGGAACATGTACTTGCGTGAGCGCTCGGTCATGCGCAGGATGTAATCGGGCCGACTGCTATACCAGCGTTCGCGGTCGTGTACCAAGGGGTTGTCCAGGTCCGGCATGGCGTAGCCGCGCCGGATGCGTTCCCACAGATCGGCCGGTGGTGCCAACGGCACGACGACACCGGAGGCTGCATGCTCGGTCGTGATTGGCAGCAGATCGGTACTGGCTTGCAAGCCGGGTTGGGCCCTGGATGGCGCGGCCTTGATGCCGGCACCGCCCGGCACACGCATGTCGAGCACTGGCGCTTGTTCGACGGTATTGCCAACGGGTGCGCTGGCACAGCCTGTCAGCCAGAGCAGGGCGCTCAGGCAAAGTAGGGTGAGAAATTTCATCGGAACTGGTTCTTCCACTCGCGCAGCGCGGCAAAGACGGCGACCTCGTCACGCGCTGATGCGTCAAAGCCCTGCGCCGAGCGGATCACCTCGGGCTCACGGCTGCGCAGAAAAGGGTTGATCTGGCGCTCCAACCCGATGGTCGACGGCAGGGTGGGTTGCTGCGCAGCGCGCAGTGCTTGTGCGCTGGTGGCGTAATCGGCCAGTGCGGTGTTGCCGGGCTCGACGGCGCAGGCAAATTTGAGGTTGCTCAGCGTGTATTCATGGGCGCAGCAAATTTGCGTGTTGTCGGGCAGGGCCGCCAGCGCGTCGAGCGAGGCCAGCATCTGCGCCGGGCTGCCCTCGAACAGGCGCCCGCATCCGGCAGAAAAAAGCGTGTCGCCGCAAAACAGCAGCGGCGCGCCGTGCACGTTGGCGCAGTAATAGGCAATGTGGCCGGCGGTGTGGCCCGGTACTTCAAGCACCTCGAAGCGCACACCCAGCGTCTGCACCTGCTGGCCCTGCGCCAGGCGCGTCAGCGGTTCGGGCATTACTTCGTTCTGTGGGCCGTAGACGGTGGCACCCGTGGCCAGGCGCAGCTCCGACACGCCGGCGGTATGGTCGGGGTGATGGTGCGTGACTAGAATGGCTTGCAGTTGCAGGTTCGCTTGCTGCAGCGCGTCGAGCACGGGCTGCGCGGCACCGGGATCAACCACCAGGGCGTGATGGCCGTCATGCAGCATCCAGATGTAGTTGTCGCTGAAGGCGGGTAGTGGGATTAACTTCATGAACGATCGTATTGTAGGTTTGCAGGACTGGTATGCGTCGCCGCCCGGACGCTACCTGCTGGCGTGGGAGCGCGAGCAGCTCGATGCCGCCGTGGCCGACATCTTCGGCTACCACGCGCTGCAACTGGGCATGAGCGAACTCGACGCCCTGAGCAGCAACCGCATGCCACATCGCTGGCTGGCGACGACCGCCCCGGCGCCCGGTGCGGCCATTGTCACTGATTTCGCGGCCCTGCCCTTTCCCGCCAACAGCCTTGATCTGGTGCTGTTGCCGCACGCGCTGGAACTCGCAAGCGACCCGCACGCCACCTTGCGCGAAGTCGAACGTGTTTTGGTGCCTGAAGGTCGCGTCGTCATCTGTGGCCTTAATCCGGTTTCGCTCTGGGGTTTGCGCCAGAAGCGCGCACGTCTGTACCGGCGCCTGGGCTTTGGCCGCATGTTCATGCCGCAGGAAGAGAGCATTGGCTACTGGCGTTTGCGCGATTGGCTGGCCCTGCTGGGTTTCGAGGTCGAGGTCGCCCGTTTTGGCTGCTACCAGCCGGCGATTACCAGCGAAAGATGGCTGCGCCGCTTTGCCTGGATCGACCGCGTCGGCGCGCGCTGGTGGCCGATTTTTGGTGCGGTTTATTTTCTGGTGGCTGTCAAGCGCGTGCGCGGTGTCACGCTGCTCAGCCCAGCCTGGAAAGCGCACCGAGGTCTGGTGGCGGCGCCAGCGTCCATTGCCGGGCGCGAGACATTGACAGGATCCAAAACAAACATGGGGACGACGGATTGAACGCGATAGATATTTACACCGATGGCGCCTGCAAGGGCAACCCCGGCCCTGGTGGCTGGGGCGCACTGCTCAAATCGGCGACGACGCAAAAGGAATTGTTCGGTGGCGAGTTGGATACAACCAACAACCGCATGGAAATGATGGCCGTGATCGAGGCCTTGTCGGCCTTGAAACGCCCCTGCCACGTGACGCTGCACGTGGACAGTCAGTACGTGCTCAAGGGCATGACCGAATGGCTTCCCGGCTGGAAGGCGCGTGGCTGGAAAACTGCCGCCAAGGCCGAGGTCAAGAACGTCGATTTATGGCAGCGCCTCGATGAACTGGTCAACCGGAACGAGCACCAGCACAAGATCGACTGGCGCTGGGTCCGCGGCCACAACGGCCACCCCGGCAACGAACACGCCGATGCCCTGGCCAATCGCGGTGTCGAGCAGGTGTTGCTGCAGAGGCGTTCTTAACCCCGTATTGCGCTGCGCTGCATACGGGCTACATGCCGAATATGGCCGCGTTGCCGTAGCCCGTATGAAGCCGAAGGCGTAATACGGGGAATCAACCGTTGACCCCGTACGCGCTTCGCTTCTACGGGCTACGGATGTACCATTCACCGCATCATGGTGCGCTACCGTCGTAACACTGTTCATGGGGCGATTTACTTTTTTACGCTGACCTTGCGCGATCGGCGTGCCACTTGGTTGACGGATTACATTGCCGATCTGCGCACAGTGTTGCGGGCGGCGCGGCAACAACGCCACTTTGAAATCATTGCCATCGCTGTCATGCCGGAACACTTGCACACGGTGATCGGTTTGGCGCCGGACGACGCAGATTACACGGGCATATGGCGGGTCGTCAAAGCTGGCTTCACACGTCGCTTGCTGCAACACGGCGTGCCGCTGCAGCGCAACAGCCGGGGTGAATACGACCTGTGGCAATCCCGCTTTTGGGAACACACCATCCGGGACGAGCGGGACTTGCAAGCGCATGTCGATTACATCCATTACAACCCGGTCAAACACGGCCTGAGCAAGCGTGTTGCCGATTGGCCCTATTCTTCGTTTCACCGTTATGTGCGGATGGGTTGGTTGCCGCAAGATTGGGCGGGTGGGGAAAGTGATTGCGTTGCTGGGGAGGCTTGATTGTTTCCCGTACGCGCTTCGCTTCTACGGGCTACGCGTGGCTGTGTCGAGTAGCCCGTATGGAGCCGAAGGCGTAATACGGGGCCAATTCAGACGAAATCGCAGGCAACTTCGGTGTCGGCATTGAGGGCGCGCAACTCGGGGCGCTGTTCGGCGCAGGCGGCGCTGGCGATGGGGCAGCGGGTGCGGAAGATGCAGCCCGAGGGCGGATTCATGGGTGAGGGCAGTTCACCTTGCAGCAGTTGCTGTGTCTTGTGCCGTTCGCGCCGCGGGTCGGGTGTTGGAATCGCGCTCAGCAGCGCCTGCGTATAGGGGTGGCGCGGGCTCTGGTAGATGGCCTGCTTGCCGGCGAGTTCCATGCTGCGGCCCAGGTACATCACCATCACACGCTGGCTGATGTGGCGCACTACCGCAAGATCGTGCGCGATGAAGACCAGCGCCAGCCCCATCTGCGCTTGCAAGTCCATCAACAGGTTGATGATCTGCGCCTGGATCGAGACATCGAGTGCCGAGACCGGTTCGTCGCAGATCACCAGTTTGGGCTCCAGCACCAGGGCGCGTGCGATGCCGATGCGCTGGCACTGGCCGCCCGAGAATTCGTGCGGGTAGCGGTTGATCTGCTGCTCGGTCAGGCCCACCTTGGTCATCATGGCGCGCACCTTCTTCATAACCTCGGCTTGCGGCAAAGCGGGTAGGTGCGTGTGCAGTGGCTCGGCAATGATCTGGCCAATGGTCATGCGCGGGTCGAGCGAGGCCAGCGGATCCTGAAAAATCATTTGTACGCTTTTGCGCAGGCCTTGCCAGACGTCGGCGCTGGCGCCGCGCATTTCCTGTCCCTGCCAGATGATGCTGCCGGCGTTGGCCGGGATCAGGTTCAGCACGGCGCGCGCGAGGGTTGATTTGCCACAACCGGATTCACCGACGATGCCCAGCGTCTCTCCCGGAAAAATGTCGAATGAGATGCCATCGACGGCCTTGAGCACGCGCGGTGCAGCCCAGGGCCAGGCTGAATCGCTGGCCAGCTTGAAGTGGACTTTGAGGTCTGTAACCGAGAGCAGGGGCGTGCGCGCTGTCATGGCGTCTTTCCCTCCGCCAGCAGTGCAATCTGGTTCGGGCTGCGGTGGCAGGCGCGCAGCACACCGGCCTGCTGCGGCACGGCAGTCAGGGCAGGGCGCTCGCTGCCGCAGCGCGGCTCGGCCCAAGTGCAGCGTTCGCTGAACGGGCAACCGGGCGGCAGGTGCGCCATGTTCGGCGGTGCGCCCGGAATCGCCAGCAGCGTGGTGCCGTCCTGCTCGATGCGCGGCAGTGCGCCCAGCAGCCCGACGGTGTAGGGGTGCGTGGGCTGGTAGAAGATCGACTCGGCACTGCCCTGCTCCATGACGCGCCCACCGTACAGCACCATTACCTGGTCGCACAGACCGGCGACCACGCCGAGGTCGTGCGTGATCATGACGATGGCGGTGCCGTGTTCGCGTTGCAGTTCGCGCAGCAGCGCGATGATCTGCGCCTGCACCGTGACGTCGAGTGCGGTGGTGGGTTCGTCGGCAATCAGCACATCGGGTTCGCACAGCAGCGCCATTGCGATCATGACGCGCTGGCGCATGCCACCGGAAAACTCGTGCGGGTACATGCCCAAGCGGCGCGCCGCTTCCGGAATCTTGACGGCGTCGAGCGCCTGCACCGCGCGCACACGGGCCTGGGCGCGCGTCATGCCCTTGTGCAATTCCAGCACCTCGGTCATCTGGCGCTCGACCGTCAGATACGGGTTGAGCGAGGTCATCGGGTCCTGGAAGATCATCGCAACGCGGTTGCCGCGGATGCTGTTCAAGGCCTTCGGTGACAGGCTTAGCAGGTCCTGGCCATCAAACAACGCTTGCCCACTGGCGTGACCGTTGCTGGCCAGCAGGCCCATCATGGCCAGCACGGTCTGGCTCTTGCCGGAACCGCTCTCACCGACGATGCCCACCGTCTGTCCGCGCTCGAGTTCGAAGCTCAGGCCGTTGACGGCGGTGACCGTGCCGTCCGGTGTTTCGAACTGCACGCTCAGGTTACTGACTTCAAGCAGGGCCATGGGTTTAGCGTTCTTTCGGGTCCAGCGCGTCGCGAAGGCCGTCGCCGATGAAGTTGAAGCAGTAGAGCGTGACCGACAGCAGCCCGGCCGGGAACAGCAGAATCCAGGGCGTGACTTCCATCGCCTTGGCGCCGTCCTGTATCAGCACGCCCCAGCTCGTCATCGGCTCCTGAATGCCCAGACCGAGGAAGGACAGAACCGATTCGGTCAGGATCACGCCCGGCACGGTGACTGTGGTGTAGATCACCACCACGCCGAGCAGATTGGGAACGATGTGGCGAAAGATGATGCGCGTGGTGGAGACGCCCATGGCGCGTGCTGCCTCCACGTATTCCATCGAGCGCAAGGAGAGCGTCTGGCCGCGCACCACGCGCGCCATGTCCATCCAGGAAAACACGGTGATGGTCAGCACCACGAGGTAGAACTCGCGCCCCAGAATTGTCACCAGCAGGATCGCAATCAGCAGGTAGGGGATGGCGTACATCATGTCAACGATGCGCATCATCAGCGCGTCCACCTTGCCGCCGATGAAGCCGGCGGTTGCACCCCAGACGATGCCGAGCGACACCGAAGCCAGCGTTGCCAGCAGCCCGACCGTGAGCGAGACGCGCCCGCCCACCAGACAGCGCACCAGCAGATCGCGCCCGGCGTCGTCAGTACCCCAGAAGTGCGCGTTCTTCCAACTCGGCGCGGCGCTCATGGCGTCCCAGTCGGCGCTGTCAAACGCGTGCGGCAGCAGCCAGGGCCCGACCACGCAGGCCAGCGCAATGAACAGCAGCAATACCAGACTGACCAGCGCCGCCTTGTTGCGCATGAAGCGCAGCCGTGCATCGCTCCACAAGCTGCGCCCCTGCACCAGGGCTTCGATTTCGTTGGCTTTCAGCATGCCGCACCCCATACCGGGGGACGTGATCTGCGCTGGCAATCCCGTATTGCGCTGCGCTCCATACGGGCTACGCGTCTCTTGGCATCGTGTCTGTAGCCCGTATGAAGCCGAAGGCGCAATACGGGGACACCGCTGTGCTGGCAATCCCGTATTGCGCTGCGCTCCATACGGGCTACGC
>CAITXW010000332.1 GCA_903896425.1 uncultured beta proteobacterium
AGACCGCCCCGCCGTGGAGAAAATCGCGGCTGTTGAAAAAATCGCCAGCGGTATGAAGCTCGACGGACTGAAGCTTGGCCATGGCGGTGATCGGGCTTTTTACTCGCCTGCACGCGATGCCGTTCAAATGCCAAATCCTGACCAATTTGAAAGCCCTGAGGCCTACGCTGGTACCTTGCTGCATGAACTCGGCCACGCTACTGGCGGCGAAAGCCGGCTGAACCGGCCTCTCGCCAACGGCTTTGGCACGAGCGAGTATGGCCTTTCGGATCTTTGGCTTGGTCACCGCGCTGACCTTCGTGCTCGTGACACAGTACACCGCCTGGCAGTTTCGTTTTCACCCGACACTTGGTTCGCCTGCCGCGATTCTTGGCCAGACACGGATTTATTGGCCTTGGGACATCCTGATCTGGATATTTCGGTACTTCCGGCCAGACTCATCACCGGATGTCAGACGCACGGACTGACAAAGCCACCACAGGCATGCTTTTCATTTGCAACTCCAATCGACTATCCGCCACGACGGCGGATAGCCCATACGGGTAAGTCGCAAGTGTGAACGCGCGAATGAGCGATGGGTTGGGCTGACCAGACTGTAAAAAACGAAAAGAAACCATTTTGCCTATTCGCCCACCATAGATTAGCTAATGCCGGCCACCAGTTGTAGCCTGCTGGTTTGGGCAGTCGGCCAATATTGCAGTTCCAGTTAGCACGTTGGGCTCCGGCTTTCGCGCCTCTCGGCAGACATCGGCGCACGTTGTTCGCATTAAGTTTATCGATGTTGTTTTCTATTATGGACAAATAATGACTAAATTATCTACAATAGAAATATGCCACGCAAACCACCGACCATTTTTCCCCAGGAGCAAAGACTGCTCTCTCAACTTGGCGAGCGGGTGAAACTCGCCCGTTTGCGCCGCAAGCTGAGCAATGCGGTGATAGCTAAGCGCGCCGGCATCTCTCGCTCATCCTTGTACAAAGTGGAGGCAGGCGACGCTGGCGCGACGTTGGGCACCTACCTTAGAGTACTTGCCGTCTTGGGCCTGGAAGCCGATATCAATGCGCTGGCAGCCGACGATAAAGTTGGGCGCAAGCTGCAGGATTTGGCACTGGAACCAACCCCGTCTCTACCTCGGCGGCGTTTCTTGACATCCAAGGCGAAGGACGAGCCAGTATCTACGGCACAGCGCGACTCTGGGGTGTCGGCATGAATAACCAAGGCAATGTCCTGGAGGTCTGGCTCGACTGTGAACTGGGCCCCCCGTGCTTGGTGGGCACGCTCGCGCATGATCGTGGGCAAATTCGTTTCCACTATGAGCCGAGTTGGCTCAGGGATGCACGAGCCTTCGCACTTGACCCGGATCTGTCACTAGACGACCACCCGTTCTTTCCGAAACCTGAACTGGGCAACTTCGGCGTGTTCTTGGACTCGTCACCGGACCGTTGGGGACAGACGCTGATGAAACGCCGTGAGGCGCTGCAAGCCAAGGACGAAAAGCGCACCCCACGCACGCTTTACGCGTGGGACTTTCTCATTGGCGTTCAGGACTTCACCCGTCAAGGTGCGCTGCGCTTTCGCCTTGCCGGTACTGATGAATTCCTGGGCAACCAGAAGATGGCAGCACCGCCCATTTCGACACTTCGGGAACTCGAAGCTGTCGCCTATCAACTCAGCAGCCGTCGCATCGACGACCTCGACGCGCTGCGAAAGTGGCTGGCTGTTCTGGTTGCGCCCGGCGCATCGCTCGGTGGAGCGCGGCCTAAAGCAAACTTCACCGAGACCGACGGTTCCCTTTGGATCGGCAAGTTCCCTGCCCGGGACGATGACCGCGACGTGGGCGCATGGGAGTGGGTTGTCCACGGCTTGGCAACGAAAGCAGGTATCGACGTGCCGCCGGCCAAGATGGTCAGGCTGAATAATGACTTCCACACCTTCTGTGTTCAACGCTTTGACCGCGTCAAAGGAGCGCGCCGGTTTTATGCATCTGCGATGACCCTCCTTCGAAAGGAACACAGCGAGGGAACGAGCTACCTTGAGCTCGCACAATTTCTTCGCTCGAAGGGGGATGCCGAGCATGCGGATGCAGACCTTGAACAGTTGTTCCGAAGGGTGGCTTTTAACGTGGCCGTTGGCAACAGGGACGACCACCTACGCAACCACGGATTCGTGCTTGGCACCACCGGGTGGCGGCTTGCGCCAGCGTTCGACGTGAACCCCAACATCGACAAAGCGGAACACGTTCTGAACATTGACGACACTGACAATCGCCCAAGCCTGGACACGGTTCTTAGTACCGCGGAGTTCTACGGGCTAATGCCTGACCGCGCCAAACGAGTCGTCAATGAAATTGCAAACATAGTTGGCAGTTGGCAAGATGCTGCGCGGCGGGCGGGGATTGCCGCTGGTGACGTTGAAATTACCGCAACTGCGTTCTCCGCGCATTCTGTTAATCACAGGACTGCTGGCAAATAAGGACGATGTCGGACCTTGGCTTGACCAATCACAAGGGACATCCGGGAAAGACCCTGACTTGCAATGTCGGGCTGAAACGGACTGGCAAAGCGAACCAAGCGAAGCGACTTTGTTTTGACAGTCCGTTTGAGCGTCGTCCAGGGGCTAGCCATACGGCTGGGGTTGTCGAATGACATCCCCAATGAGTTGAACCCTGACTTCGGACGTTGCGATAGCGATCGTTACCCGGATGGGACAAGACAAGCCGGGCGTTTTACAGGATTGGCTTGGTTCGAAGAATAGAGCGCGGGCTGAAAGCATCGCCCTAAAAGCCTTCCTAAGCGTCAAAAAAACTTCGATTTCCGTCAATACTTACAAACGGGGACAAAACGGGGACATTAAAAAGGCAAGTACGGGGACATTACGGGGACAAAACGGGGACACTCGGGGACATTTGTATGACGTTTTTGGGTGTTTCGATGTCTCAAAAATTTCATCTCAGTCCGGTATAGGCGAAAAAAAACCCTTGTAAGTTGTTGTTTTACAAGGGTTTTTTAGGTTTGGCGGAAACGGAGTCCCCCTCCGCCTAACTCCAACCAGCCTCAATCGTCATCAACCTTCCTCTTTATCTTCGTAATCTCCAATGAAGATAAACAAACATCACCATCAACCGCAATCATGCGCTATCATCCAAACGCGCAATTTATGTTGGGTAGGATGTCAGGTTAGTATTTTTGATGCGCCATGGAGGAATTATGCCAAGAATTGCGCGCGAGCTTTCCGCCCTGGAGATCAACCGGCTCAAAGCCCCGGGACTAGTTTCGGTTGGCGGCGTGCCGGGCCTGAGTTTTCAAGTTACAGCCTCCGGGGCACGATCTTGGATTCTGCGGGTCAAAATCGGCAGCAAGCGACGCGATATGGGGCTTGGACCATTCCCGGGCGTAACCCTTGCTCAAGCCCGCGAAAAAGCCCGCGAAGCTCGCGCAGCAATCGATCAAGGTCATGACCCAATCCTCAGCCGCGCGCGCGCCCAGAGCGAACTCCGGGCCGCCCAGGCAAGCGCCATCACATTCGAGGACGCTGCCGACAAGTTCATCACGAGCAAGAAGGCGGAATGGAGCAATGCGAAGCACGCTTCTCAATGGACAGCCACGCTCGAAACCTATGCGTACCCTGTCATTGGCAAGCTCCACGTCCAAGACGTGCATGACGCGCATATTCTTAAAATCCTCGAACCCATCTGGGCAACGAAAACAGAGACCGCCACCCGCCTTCGTGGCCGGATTGAAAATGTACTGGACTGGGCGACAGCCAAGAAGTTTCGGAAGGGTGAGAATCCAGCACGCTGGCGCGGGCATCTTGACAAACTACTTCCGGCACCAAAGAAAATAACCAAAGTCGAACACCACCCCGCCGTTCCTATTGACGATGTCGCCAGTTTTTATTCATCCCTCAAGACTCGAGCAGGGATTGCAGCGCGCGCCCTTGAATTCACACTTTTGACTGCCGCGCGGTCGGGCGAAGTCCGGGGTGCAACATGGCCCGAAATTGACTTTGACAAGAGCCTGTGGGTCATTCCTGCAAAGCGCATGAAAGGTCGTGTAGAACATAGAGTACCGTTAACCGAATCGATGATAGGAATCCTGCGCGCCCTTCCACATCTTGAGGGAAGCAAATTTGTATTTTCAGCACCACGCGGAGGGCAACTTTCTGACATGGCGTTAACGGCGGTTATGCGCCGAATGGAGCGGACAGAAGTTCCGCATGGGCTGCGGAGCACGTTTCGAGATTGGGCAGCAGAAAGGACCAACTTTCCACGCGACCTCGCAGAGAAGGCTCTAGCGCACACCCTCGAAAGCAAAGTGGAAAGCTCTTATCAGCACAGCGACTTACTGGAAAAGCGCCGTTCCATGATGAAGGCATGGTCCAAGTTTCTTGCCACGCCGACACCCAAAGCAAGTAACGTCACCACATTAACAAGGCACGCCGCATGAGCACCAAAAGCAAACCGATACTGCAGAATTCGGCCAGACTTCAAGAAGACGATCACCTCTTCAAACTTCAACTTTCTCACTTAAAGAACGGCGCTGCCACCGAATCAGATGATGGTGGCGGGCATCTTTTGAACGTGGAGGATCAGGGGGCCAAACTGGTTGCGAGTATTTCTCGACACCTAAGCACGGGGCGATTGACCCCAACCATGATCGACTTAATGGCTAAGTACCTCGCAAGTATTGACACTACCCAACAGCGTGCGCTGCTGGGCCTTAACCAAGCTCATAGGCGCAGTTCAGCTTTGGGACAGAAAAAAAATGCCATCCACGCATTTACAGATGGGTTGAGTCGAGGAATGAGTAGCGCCGAAGCACTGGTGAATGCCTACGATGCCTATTTTTCCGTTATGCCTCTGAAGCCCGGAGAGAAGCCTGACACCCATGACCGCGATCAGGAAAAAAAGAGTACCAAACGGAGCCGTTACGCCAATCAAGCTGAACAACGCATGGCCACACTGATAAGACCTTGCCTTGTCGCCTCCAAGCTCTTGCCTCCAGCCAAAGTGGGGCGTCCCAGGAAGGCAAAGTTAACGTGATGTAGTTCCGTTTGATTTGATTCGTTTTAGAGTCACTACCATGACCTTCGTCAACCGACGCAGGCAACCAGAAAGGTGATTCATGACTCCTCAATCGGAACAACCAAAGGTAGCACGCAAGGTGCTCCGTAAACGCCAATTGTGCGAAATTTTGGGCATCAGCCCAGCAACTTTGGATCGCCTTCGGGTAAGGGGTGACTTCCCGCGGCCGATCATTCTCTCGGTGCAAAGCATCGCATGGACAGTCGAGTCAATTGAGGAATGGCTCTCAACTCGGGCGGTTTCCCACCACTTTGTGGAGTCGATTTGAAATGCTCTACGTCACAACATCCATCAAGGTCAATACGCTGGACACAGGCGATGTGGCCATGATTTTGCGCCGTGCGCTTGGTCGCATGAGAGCCAATTGGTCGGATTTTTTGAGTGACTGCATCCGCGACAAGACTAGTCTCGCTGGTTTGCAGCTTCTACCGATCGTCAAAGTAAAAACTCCCAACGACAGATGCAAGCGACCACGCTACACAGCACAAGCAATCAAGGAGTTCATCGTCGGTGTACTCATGGTAATCCCGAGACCATCTGAAGCCGAAAGAGAATGGCAAATGGTCACGATAGAGTTCGATCCTGAAATGCTGAAACTGCCTTTTTCTGCACGCCGCGCAAAGGTGGCAACCGATGTCCTGAGCGTGCCGCCAGTGCCCGCCGAGCATCACACTCGGAGTTGATGAATGGCCAAGAAACACTCAGGACGCATTGAGGGTGGTTTTGTAGCTCTACCATGGACGGTGCTCGATAGCCCCGCATGGGTCGGTCTGAGCTATCCAGCGCGATGTCTGCTGCTGGAACTGGCACGCCAATACAACGGCCACAACAATGGAAGCCTGCTCGCATCATCTGCCTATCTGATCAAACGCGGGTGGTCAAGCAATGCTGTAATTACGCGGGCCAAGCGGGACTTGATAAAGTCCGAGTTCATTCATGAAACCGTAATGGGTCACAGACCAAACCGGGCCTCATGGTACGCACTGACCTGGCAGGCAATTGACCGCCTGCCTGGATATGACGCGGGGGCGTTGGAGTCATTCAGGCGCGGTGCGTTCCGCCCAGCCCCGTTGCTGGCTCTGGTGCCAAAAGCGCCGTCACGAGAAGATCTTTACGAACGCCATCGGTGTACGCCAACAATAGTGCGATCCTTAAACCGGATGGCGGTGCAAGGATGAGGACCATTGCACCTTCTTCCGGTATAGAGGGGCAACGTACTGCACCGCGAGGCGGTCTTATCAAGGCTGCTTTTTCTAGGTTCCCTACACCGTCCCACGGTCACCATATAGATTTCACCATCTGCTGTTACAGCAACGGTGTTGACCAGCCTACAAAGACAACATCAAACACCGCCATCGATGCAATCAAGTGTTCAAAGAAAGAGAAAATGAAAAACACAAATCGGGACTTATTGCTGGACCTAGCTGCGAAGTTCCCTGACATCAAAAAACTTCCGCACTTCCCAACCATCCTTGAACGGATGCCTGACGACGCTGCCATCGCAATCATGGATGCCGAGTTTGAAGCAAGCATGGCGGCTATTGACGAATTACTGACCAACAGCAGTCTCGAAGACATTGGGGAAACGGTGTCCGACATTCCACCCCAATCAAGCACACCAATCGTCACGCCATCCCCATACATTACCGGGACGCAACACATCTCGATCCGTCTTCGAGGAATGATAGTCGCGGCATTCAAGGCACGGGCGCTCGCTACAGGAACAAAGTATCAAACACTGATAAATCGCACCCTCCAGTCAGCCGTGGCAAGCTGGGTAATACCCGGTTCGCACCTATAAGAAATCAGGCCGCACGGTGGGAATGGATGCTTTAAGCGAAGCATCGATTCCAAGAATGTATGCACACTACTGTGCGGCATGAACCGCCATTCTTGCCAAATGCGACCAAGAGCAATGCGGTTTGATTGCCACTGTCGCCAGACCACATTGCCACCCATAAGTTGAATTCAGATCCCTACAATTTTCGTAAGGGATGCAGTTCGCAGCCCTGCTGAAAACAGGAAACGCTGATGCACACTGCAATAACCACCATACCCCAAACGTTCATTGCCCTCATGGAGGCCCGCCAGGCAGCCCTGGAACTCTCCGATCACGATCTCTGCGCCGCAATAGGGCTCGAACGCGCAATCGCTCTGGGGTTGATTAAATCGGGATCCATGCGGATGCCACTGACCAAAGTTCCGGCACTCGCTGCCGCCCTTGATCTCGATCCTGCAGAATTGCTGAAGCTCGCATTGAGCGAGCAATCGCCCGACCTGCTGCAGGTGATCGAGGAAGCGTTCAACCCCATGCGCTTGACCGCCACCGAGACGAACCTGATCAGACATCTGCGCGAACTCTGCGGCGACACTCCCGGGCAACCAATTGTGTTCTCGGGCAGGGGCGTCGTTGCGTTGGTGGCGGTATGACGTACTGATCGTGAACATCGCCGACCCTACAGAGGGGCGACTCAGCAACGACTGATCAACTACATTTCCGTGGCCCTTTCGTCGTTCGATTTTCCTTTTTGTGGAGCCCCCGATGGATACAGATGTTGATGCCGTTTTTCGTACACCCCTCATCGATGGGGTCAACTTCCTCCCAGAGAGCCCCGGCATCTACGCCATGCTGAACCGCGTCACGCGCAGGCTGAACATAGGTCAGGCTGTGAACGTGCGGCGAAGATGCGTCTTACACCGCAGTCAATTGCGCGCTGGCACTTGCCCTAATCTGCGAATGCGGCTCGATGCGGAACGGTACGGTCCTGATGTTTACTTTTACTGGGTTTTGGAACTGCTTGAGGTTGACCCCGAAACCAGGATCAAGAGTACGTTAGATAAGCGTGAAATTTTTTGGGTGCGCGAGCTCGGCGCGCATGACGAGCGGTACGGGTACGTTTCTGAAGCAGGTCATTGTCGGACCCGTGGCGCTCGGTTCCGAGATCGTGAGCAAAAGCTGATGCGCTGGAACAGCGACAAGTACGAATTGTTGCCGGAAGTGCAGTTGTACGATCCCATCAATGCACTTCTGCTGGCCACTTGGATTCCCGGGAGTTGAAGCAGGGCAATTAGAGAACACTAGTGGGTCAGAGATCACCGTGTTCGCAATCTGTGTGGCAGATAGCGCGCTGGTGCTAGTGGCAACCTAATACCCCAAATGGCGATCGAGTTCAGCGCATGGCCCTCGGCGCCGGTTTTTTCCTGAAACGCAGACGGGTACTTATAGGGCCGCGACGACAGCGATTTGGCGCACTTACAGCAGTGGCATAGTGCGTGCTGCCAGTGCTGGGCGCGGTGGCGATATACGTAAGCGTCCGCCCAGTACCGTTCTTGACTTGATCGCGCCTTGACGTCAGATATCCATCACGTGACGCAGCATTGCGAACGGAACACGCCAGCCAGAGCCACCATCGCATTCGACAGAAGCTGTTCTCTGATTGATGCGC
>CAITXW010000333.1 GCA_903896425.1 uncultured beta proteobacterium
CGGGTGTAGACGCTGCCGCCGTGCATACGCACCAGTTCGTGAATCAAGGGCTGGCCAGCGACCAGTTGACGCGCAATGGCGCCCGTCTCCACCACCTGCCCACCCAGGCGCGGCGCCTTGTTCCAGGTGTAGGCGCCGGCCTTGTCGGGTTGCACCTGCGTCAAGCCGACCAAGGGGTGCAGCGCGACACCGCTCTGACCTTCGGCCAGCCAGGCGTGGCGCGTGTCCTCGCTGATCTGCCCCGCATCGAGCAGCAAGCGCTGCTGCAAAGCCGCGTCCCAGACGCCTTGCGCCAACACGTGACCCCCAGCGGACTGCGGGTAGGCGCCATAGCTGAGGTAACGCCCGGGCCCTGGCCCCATGTCAAGCAGTTGGGCATCGGCGGCAATCTCGACAAACAGCGCCAGGTCGCTGCCGGGCGCGCCGGCGCAACAGCGCTGCAAGGCCGCCAGACTGTTGAGCGCCGCCACTTCTTCCAGCGCGACGCCGAACAGGGTCTGCTCCAGAAAGGCGCGCATTTCGCGCAGACTGGCCAGCAAGCGCACGCGCTCGCTGGCCTCAATCGCGCGCGAACTGCCGCCGGGCAGAATGGCGCCGCTGTGCGGCCATTTGCCGCCCAACGTACCCATCAGTTCAAACCACTTCGCACGCGCTGCCAGCGCGGCGGCGCTGTGCCGGCCAGCGCCGGCTTTGCCTCCGACTACCGCGGCAAAACGATGCTGCGCCTGTGCATACCAGGGGCGGCCAGCGTAGACCTCGCGCGTGAAATCGGGCATGAAGAAAACGTAGAAATGCGTCAGGTGATCGGCTAGGTTTTCGCAGGCCAGCATCAGGTTGGTCGCATGCTGGCCATTGGCCGGCATCACAACGCCAGAGGCATCGGCCAGGGCGCGCGCCGCCGCCACCGACTGTGAGACCGAGCAGATGCCGCAGATGCGCGGCACGATGGTCAGCGCGTCCATCGGGTCGCGCCCGAGCAGCATCGGCTCAAAGCCACGGAACATCGGCGCCTTGACGCGCGCTTCGACAATGCACCCGTCCTGCACTTCAAGATCCACTTCGAGATCGCCCTCGATGCGGTTGAATGGACCCAGAATCAGACGACTCATCTGTATGTGCCCCTAGCGCAACCCGGTCTTGCGCGACACCGGCGGCACGGCCAGGTGGTCGCTGTGCGAGTTCTTCTTGACGCGCTTGGGCGTGGCGCTTTTGGACAGCGAGGCCAGCGCAACAAACCAGGCCTTGGGCATATCGATCGGCAGCCCGGTTGGTATGCCGGCGAGCTTGGGCGTGAGGTGAAACGGATGGCCCGGGCATTGAAAGCCGGGCTCGGTGCAACTGATGCAAGCGTAGCCGGCGCGCGTGCAGGAGCCGTGCCCGTTCCAAAGCCGGGTGTTGCAGTCGGCATGCGCCTGCGTGCCCTTGCAGCCCATGTTCTCCATGGTGCAACCCAGGTCGGACGGCTTGGCGGCGCTGGCCTTGTATTCGTAGTACTCGTTGCGTGTGCAGCCGTGGTGCACCAGTTGATCGGCATAGAAGCGCGGGCGACCCAGCGGGTCCAGATCGTCGGGACCGAGCAGACCGGCGGCCAGCGCCATCAGCGTGTCAGTGATCCAGCCCGGGTGCGTCGGGCAACCGGCGATGTTGATCACTGGCAAACCACCGCGCGCCACAAAACCGGCGCCGAGCAGGCCACCACGGCGTTCGTCCTCAAACTGCAAGCCGCAGGCATCGGTCGGGTTGCTGCCACTGGCCGTAATGCCGCCCCAGGCCGCGCAACTGCCCACCGCCAACACATGATCGGCAACCGCGGCAAGCTTGCGCACCCAGTCGATCATCGGCACATCGGTGCCGGACAAAACGTGAAAGCGCCCGCTGCCCTGCGGGCCACGCAGCAACGCGCCTTCGATGCACAGCGCATCAAGCCGCACGCGCCCAGCCAGGCAATCGGCCAGCAGATCCAGCAAGTCCTGCTCGCCTTCGAGCGACAGGGCTGGATGCCAGAGCATCTCGACGCCGTTGCGCTGCAACAGTTGCGGCAAATCCGCAGCGTCGGCGCACAACATGGACATGCTGCAACCGCCGCATCCACCGGACTGCAACCACAGCACTTTGAGCGTCATCGCGACTCCGTTGTCATGGAACGTTGGTCTCCCCGTTTGCCGCAGTCTATACCGTGCAGACGACGCAGGGGTCGTAAGCGGCGGCCAGCGCACGCGCCGCAGCACTGTCGAGCGGTGCCAGCGCCGCAACGGCGCGCCCCAGCGCACCATCGGGATGGAAGTTCCACTCGGTCGGTGCCAGCACGCGGTAGTCCTGCACTGCACCCTCGGCGTCAAGCTGGACCCAATGCAACAACAGGCCGCGCGCCATCTCGCACCAAGCCAGCGCCTGCCCCGGCGCCAGATGCAGGGCGCCGCTGGCCAGCAGAGGCGTTGCAAGGTCCGGTGTGGCAGCGGCCAACACGATCAGTTCCAGCCAGCGCGCGCTCAGGCGCGTCCAGGCGCTGTGCGTTTGTGGCGGCGCATGCCTTTGCCGCAGCCGCGTCCAGGGACCAGTCTCGGCACACTGACCGAGCCAGGTCGGGTGCTGCGCGAAGTCGGGAACGTCAGCAATCGTCTGCGCCAGTTGCAAGAGGTGCGCGCGCTGCACGGCAGGATCGGCGTCGAGCAGGTCGAGGCTGCGCAGAGTCGGTCGCAAGCTGTGCGCCAGCGGCTGCCATGTCGCCAGACAGCGCGCCGGCGGCAAGCGCTCGGCATGGGCCTCGCACCAGTACGCCAATGCATCAGGCTCACGTTGATCGATCAGCCATTGCTTGGGGTCCTGCCGCAGGATGTCACGTTCCAACCATCGCCGCAGATCGTCCAGCGTCTGCCAGGCCGCATCCGCATCGCTCAACTCACGCGGCGCAACCAAACGCAGCGGGCAGCCACGTAACCAATCGAGCGACGGCGCACCCGGCGCCGCATCCGGCAGACCCTGCGGCCAATCGAGCGCGATGCTGCGCAGATGGTCGCGCGCGGTCTCCAGCGCCAACAGCACCGGCGCTGGCGCTGTGATCGGCTCTGCAACCTGCGCCGCCGCCAACGCCATTTGGGCCATGCGCCGATGGGCATGCGCACACAGCGTAAAGAGGCTGCCCAGGCTGGCACTGACCTGCGCGCCGCGCTGCCCGCGCAGCAATTGCCCGAGCCGCCCGGCTCCCAGCACGGGACGCTGGCCGACAATGGCCGGCGTTGCACCAGGATGCAGTTGATACTGGCCGGCCAGCGTATCCCAGGGTGTGGTGGTTTGCATGCATGGCAGTTTACCCACAGCGCCTGACGGCTGCGGATGTGGGAGTGCAGTGCGCGTTGTGAACAGATTTCGAAATGTGGACTTCCAAGTTCTTCAATTGGCTGTCATGAGAAGACACCTTGCAGTCATTCAACACATGGATTTCAGACCTTGTGACCGCCGCACTTCGGGACTCAGGCCGACATGGCACTCAACTCCGTTCGTGTCCCCCGGCCTTCGGCCTCCTC
>CAITXW010000334.1 GCA_903896425.1 uncultured beta proteobacterium
GAGCTGCCACCTGGGCACAACCCCGAGTGGCCTGGTACCAGGCGTTGCAACCAAGAGCGCACCGGGCAGCGGTTTCCTCACACCGGCGCCGACCCAGTCGATGATCCATGCTGGCATCACGAGCGGCTGCTCGAACTGCCATGAAAAGGGCTACCTCTGGATGAGCATCGGCCAATATCCCATCACGCCAACGACCAAAATCGCAGGCGCCTCTTATACCGGCTTCCAGACGCGCCCCTACGCGACCGCAACGACCTACAGCGTGGCCGATGCGAGCCACCCCGCTTCAGGCGATTGCTCGTTGTGCCATGGCAATACGACGGCGTTTACGGCAATCGACAAGCCGGCCAATCACATACCGACTGCGGCCAGCGCCAGTTGCACGGCTTGCCACACCAATCCCGACTTCGCCGTGATGCCGACCCTTGTCAATATCCATGCCAACGCGCCGACGCCCGCGAGCAATTGCGCGCAGTGCCACAGCACGACCAATGCAGCAGCCTATGCCACGACCAAGATGAGCCCGGCCCTGGTGGCGCCGCCGGCCAAGCATGTGCCGTTCGGCACCACCGCCTGCGAGACCTGCCACGTTGGCGCCACCAGCAGCCTGACACTGCCGGTGCAAAACACAGCCAAGTTCACCAACTCCGCCTTCAGCCACAGTGGCATCACCACCGGCTGTGACGTCTGCCATGGCGCCGGCATCACGGGTGCCAGTTTCACCGGCATCAGTTCCATCGTCGTGATACCGTCCTCTGCAGCGCCCGGTACCACCTCGCATATTCCGACGACCGCCACTTGTGAGTCCTGCCACCTCGGATCGACACCGAGCGGGCTGATTGCGGCATCAGCGACCAAGGCCACCGGCCCGGGTACCGGCTTCAAGTTGCCGGCACCGACGGGAACCATGATCCACGCCGGCATCAGCACCGGCTGCTCGGCCTGTCACGAGAAAGGGTACCTGTGGATGAGCATGGACCCGTACCCGATCAACCCAAGCAGCCTGATCGCTGGTGCGTCCTACAAGGGTTTCCAAACCCGGCCCTGGGCCACCGCGACAACTTACAGTGTGGCCGATGCGGGCCATCCGGCGGCCGATGACTGCTCCAAGTGCCACGCCGGCACCACGTCATTCTCGGCGGCCGGTAAACCGACCGGCCATCTGCCCACGACGATTGCGACCTGCTCGACCTGTCACGTCGTGAGTGGCAACTATTCGATAACCGGCCTTGGGAGCAATACCGTGTTGCATACCGGCATCAGCTCGGGCTGTATTTCCTGTCACACCGCTGGCACTGGCGCCGGCCCGTTTGCCGGTTGCAGCACGCCGACCAATTGTCCGATTCCGCAACCGCTGACCTACCAGCCCAAGACCATGCCGCTGGCCTCGGCCACCGCATCGCCGACAGCACCCTCAACCCTGACCCACATACCGGTTGCCGGAATTGCCTGTGAAGCCTGCCACTCCAAGACCAATTTCACGGTGTTTTCAGGAATTTCGATGGGTACGTCTGCGCACCACACGGCTGTGAGTTCCAAGACCTGCATGAGCTGCCACGAAGCCAAATACACCTGGTTTGGCGTCGCCATGAGCGGCAAGACCCGACCGAGTGGGCACACCGGCACGAAGGCGGCGCCGAATGACTGCAATGGCAGCAAGTGCCATACCTATTCCGGCGGTTTCCAGGCACTGGTTCGCCCGGTATTGCGCCAGGCACTGGTTAATCCTGGACTGGGTCAGCAATTGCCCAACCTGCAAGTGCTGCAGCCGGGTCGCGCAAGCCCGGGCCGCGCGTTTGACCACACCGGTGTTTACGCGGGCCAGTGCAAGACCTGTCATGACGGATTGCGGGCCACGGGGATGCCGGCGCGGCACCTGATGGTGAGCAGTTCTTGCGATAGCTGCCACCGCACGACCACCTGGCTGCCGGCCCAATTCAGCCACAGCGGAATTACGCCCAACACCTGTCTGGTTTGCCACAACGGTCTGGGCGCATCGGCCAAGCCGGCGGGCCACTTTCTGACGACGCGGTCCTGCGACAGCTGCCACAAGACCGAGAACTGGAAGCCGGTCAATTATTCGCATCTGTCGCCGCTCTACACGGTCGTGCCAGACAAGATCACTTGCGTCAGTTGCCACGCCACTAACGGTGAATTTATTCCCCGCCAGTTGCGCTCACGTACCCCGGTAAAACCCATTCCTGTAGGACCCTGATTTGCAGTTGCCCAGACGTCTGATCAAGCCGAGTGCAAGCTCGCGTCGCCTTTACTGGCCGCTGCGGGCACTGCGCGCCTGCCTGGTTTTGCTGACCTTGTGCTGTGCTGGCGTGTCAGCGCAGACGATTGAAAGTCTGCAATGGCTTGACGGCACGCAACCGGCAGTGGCACGTATCACCTTCAATGCCAATGTGCGCTTTTTGCGCCAGGCGCCGCTGGCGCTGACCGATCTGGTGCAACTGGGGTTTCAGATCGTTGCGGCCGATGAGTCCGTGACCGGGCAATCGATTGAAGAAGGCAAGCGCCTTGCGCCGATCGCGGGCAGGGTGGGCATCGCCCTGACGTATGTTCCACAACCCCATTCACTCAGCCAGTCACTGGCTCTTCGGTTTACCAAAAAGGTACGGGTGCTGGCGCGCCAGGGGCCGGGTGCACGCGCCATCGATCTGGTGTTTGCCGCTGCGGATGGCGCGGCGGCTGTCTCGGCAGCGGACAAGCCCCTGCCGGAAATGGCGCTGCGGCCTGATGAGCGACGCTATGTTGTGGTGCTGCAGACTTTTGCGCTTGACGAGGTCGCCGAGATGCCGCGTGTGGCCGCACAATTTCAGGACTACGCGGTCTTCACGCGCAAGATGGAACAGGATGGTCAGCAGCGCTTTGCGCTGGCCATGGGGTACTTCCGGACGCAGGCCGATGCCCAGACAGTGCGCGATCGGGCCGCCGATCGATTCCCGCTTGCCAGCGTCCTGCAGACCGAGCAGTTGACGCCGGCAGCGCGTGCAGTGGGGGGTGGGCAGCCGACCGCGCCACCGGTCAAAGCACTGCCGGAATTGGCAGCCTTGCCCGATGAGCGACGCTACGTTGTGATGCTGCAAACCTTTGCGCTGGGCGATGTCGCCAACATGCCGCGCGTGGCGGCACAGTTTCAGGACTATGCGGTCTTCACGCGCAAGCTCGAACAGGACGGTGGTGAGCGCTTCGTGCTGGCGATGGGCTACTTCCGCACGCAGGAGGAAGCCCAGGCGGTGCGGGATCGGGCAGTTGGCAGTTTCCCAACGGCCATTGTCTTGCCGCTGGAATCTATTGCGCCGCGGAAGTCTGCCGCGGCCGCGCCGGCTCCCGCGCCTACGCCTACGCCTACGCCCGTGCTGGCTCCCGCGCCCGCGGCCAGTGTCGTAGCCGTGGCCGAGGTCAGCGCGCCTGCAAGCCCCAGCGGCGCTGTGGCGCCAATCGCCTCGCCTGGGGTCGAGGCAGCGGCTGACGCTGTGCTGCCCGACGCTGAGTCGGTCGCCAAGCTCAACAGCCAGGCCAGCGATTTGCTGCGCAAGGGTCAGCTGGCCTTGAGCCAGCAGCGTTGGCAGGATGCGGTGTCTGCTTTCAACCAGGTTTTGCTGTTGCCACCCAATCCGACATCGCAAGAAGCGCAGGAACTGATCGGAACCGCCTGGGAGGGTTTGAAGCAGAGCGACAAGGCCCGCATCGAATACCAGTTGTACCTTCGGCTCTATCCCCAGGCTGAGTCTGCGCAGCGGATGGCGCAGCGTCTTGATGCGCTGGGCGGTCCCATTGCCAGCACCGCCAGCACCCCGGACAAGCCGGACGCAGCGCGTGGCACCGGCGCCATGATTACCTCGGGCAGTGTGTCGCAGTACTACTACGGTGGGCGCTCCAAGACCGATTCACTGGTCAACATCACCGCCGGAATTGACCAGAGCACCCTGAGCCGTACCAATCAGTCAACCCTGGTGACCAGCGTTGACCTGTCCGGGCGCTACAAATCAGAAAACTCGGAAACCAAGCTGGTCCTGCGCGACACCTATTCCAAGAACTTCATCACCTCGACCAACACGCAAAGCGGTTTGAGCGCCGTTTATGTGGACTATCGTTTTCTCGATCCGAAGTTTGACGTGCGGCTCGGACGCCAGGCTGCGCTCGGAGGTTCCCTGTTCGGCCTGTTTGACGGCGTCTCGCTGATGATGCCGGTTGGTGCCAATTTCAAGCTCGATGCCATGGCCGGCGCGCCCGCCAATACGCTGGTGTCGGCGCCGTCCCAGCGCCTGGCCGGCCTGATGCTGGAGGCTGACAATCTGTTTGAGCATTGGGGCGGCAATGTGTCGCTGCTGGACCAGTCGACCGAGGGCATTTCGGACCGCCGTGCGGCCGGCTTTGAACTTCGCTATTTCGGCGAGTCGGTGTCGATGTACTCGCAACTTGATTACGACCTCAACTTCAGCACCCTCAATGCCGCCACCTTGCAAGGTTCTTTGCAGGGGCCGATGGGTACGACGATGACCTTGTTGCTCGACAGTCGCAAGGCACCCTCCTTGCAATTGAGCGACGCCCTGATCAGTTCCGGAGCCACCTCGCTCAAAACCCTGTTGCAGCTCAAGAGCCTGGCCGAGGTCAAGGACATGGCGCTGGGCACGGCGGCGCAGGCGCGCCAGGCCTTGTTCAGCGTCTCGCGTGCGCTGGCACCGAAGTGGCAGGGTACGCTCGATTTGCGTTACAGCGATGTTGGCGCGCTGCCTGCTGTCGGCGATTTCCCAGCCATGCCCGCCACCGGCGCACAGTACAACGTCTCCGTGCAGTTGACCGGCTCCAACCTCTATTCAAGCCGCGACATCAATGGTTTTAACCTCAGCGTCATTCACAGCGATACCCTGCGTGGAACCCAGTTTGCCTATAACAACCTGACTGGTTTCATGGACAACAAGGCGAGCTTCGAGCCCTCGCTGCGCATTTATACGCAGACGGACAACACGGCGACCAAGGTGCTGCGCGTGTCACCGGGCGTGCGGTTTTCCTACAAGCTCTCGGATCGCGCCAGCCTGCTGGGCGAGACCATTTACGAGCGTTCCACGACCGACGGACCGACCAACCATGAGGATTCGACAGCCGTATTTTTCTACCTCGGTTACCGCTATGACTTCTACTGAGGGCGCTCTAGCGGCAACTGGCCAGTACGAGGCACAGGTTGAACCAGGCATGAACCACGATCGGCACCTGCAAGCGCCGGCCACTGCGTTCCCACAGCCAACCCAGGAGCAGAGCGGGCGCCGCCGTGAGCAGCATCCGGATGGAATCCTGGTGCAGGGCGTGCAAGGCCGCGAACAGCAGGGCGACCAGTACATTGGCCAGGCTCAGCGCGCCCCAATGCGTTTGAATCCGGGTGAGCAGCCAGTGGTGCAAGCCCAGGCGAAACACGGTCTCTTCGGCGATCGGTGCGATCAGCAGCAACGTGAGCAGGGCGGGTGGGGTGCAGGCTGTGGCGCCAAGGCCGATGCCGACCTGCAGCGCAAGCCAGGCGCCAACCGGTCCGCAGACGCAAGCCAGGCCATAGGCGGCAAACAGGCGACGGCGAAGTGGCTCAATCAATGGTGTCATGGATTGCGCATGATAGTGGCGCTTGGGTTCATGCTCGGGTCGACGCATTCTTTTGCCGGCCTTGGACAGGATGTTGATTCGATCAAGGTCGAGCGCAAACGCATGGCGGCGCGCCACCAGGTCAAGGCTGCTGCGCAGTATTCGTTGCATGAGCTTCAGAGTGCGGATGGCTCACGTGTGCGGCAATATGTCTCGGCTAGCGGCATGGTGTTTGCGGTGAGCTGGCACACCTTGTACAAGCCCGATCTCTCGACCCTGCTCGGTCCCTCGTATCCAGGTTATGCAAGTGCAGCGCGTCTTGCTGCGCAACGCGCTGGCATACAGCGGCAGTTCCGGCATGCGGATCTCGATCTGGTGCTGCAATCAAGCGCGCATCTGCACGTTTTTTCCGGCTTCGCTTTTCGCCGATCCATGCTGCCGCGTGGCCTGGATCCGCACCAAATAGGTCTGGAGTAAAGACCGTGCTGCGCCGGGTTTGCTCTGGTCTTGTGTTGGTTGTCTGTCTGGCTGTGCTGTCGGCCTGTGGTGGCGCCGACACGACGGTGACGAGTCTGCGCTGCAGCGGTGCGACTGATTGTTCTGTGTTGGGGCCTACCGTGGGTGCTGCGTTCGTGCAAAAGGTCAACAACCTTGAAGTCACGGTGGACAGCGGGCCGACCGATCTGTTTTCGTTGAACCTGACCAACATTCTTTACGCGACCGTGACGGTTTGCGCCCCGGGCGCGCGGCCGACGGATGGGCTGCTTGCCAAATGCAAGACGATTGACCACGTGCAGGTCGATACCGGTTCGGTGGGACTGCGTGTGCTGGCGAGCAAGGTCGCTGGTCTTGGACTGATTCCGGTTGAACTCGGGGCCAGTGCCGGCACGGCCGGCGTGGCGGGCCAGGCGTACGAGTGCTATCCCTTTGTGGTCGGAGGCCTGTGGGGGCAGACCGCGGTGGCCGATGTCGGTCTTGGTGAGCAGTGGGCGAGCACACTTCCGATACAAGTGATTCAGGACGATACCGCTGCCGCAGTGCAGGCGCCACAAAACTGCATCGATGCGGTAAATGGCGAGGTACTGAGTTCGGCCGACAAGCTTGGCTCGAACGGCATTCTGGGCATTGGCAGTGTGACGCTGGACTGCGGTCGGTTGTGCCTGGACAATCACTATGCCAACTCCTATGTGCAGTATTACAGCTGTCCTGCGAGCGCAAGCAGTGCCTTGCAGTGCACGCCCGCTGCGGTTGCCGCCAACCTGCAGGTTTTCAATCCGGTCGCTGCGCTGGGCAAGGACCCGGCCAACAACAACCTGGCCGACAACAACGGTGTCGTGTTGGTGTTGCCGTCGGTTCCGGAAACGGGTGCAGCCAAGGTGAATGGCGAACTTATTTTTGGCATCAACACACGCAGCACCGACGTCGGCAAGCGAAGCATCAGCAACCAGCTTGCCATTGAATCAAAACGGATTCTTCTGGGCGTGGATTGGCAAAACAGTTTGTCAGCACACGGTTTCGATTCCTACCTGAACATCAGCACCGAGTACAACGGCCGGACCATTTACAACAGTTACCTCGATACCGGCACCAACGGCTTTTTCTTTTATGACAGTTCCATTGCGCTGTGTTCCACGCCGATCACCCACCTGTCAACCTGGTATTGCCCTCCTACGCAACTGCCGAAGTCGGCTGTTCTTTCGGATGGAGACAGCCCGGGACTCAATGCGCTAACGGTTAGCTTTCTGGTTCGTGATTCGGGAACTGTTTTGCCATCCAGCACCGCCTTACCTGGCATGGCCGGTGCGCCGGCAGACCCGCTAACGAGCGCGGCGTCTTTTTCCTGGGGCTTGCCCTTTTTCTATGGCAAACGAGTGCTCTTGTCGATCTGGGATCCGGATGCTGCGGATCCGCTGTTTTCAACCAGTCCCTGGTATTCGTTTTAATGCGAGGCGTGTGCAAATGAAGTTTGTTCAAGCGGTGCTGTTATGAAAAATCGATTCCGTGTTGCGGCCCTTGCCCCAGCGCTATTGCGATGGACGCGAGGAACGCGCTCGCTGCTGTTGCTGGCATTTGGCTTTACCAGTCTGGCCTGCTGGGCCCAGACGGCGCCGACCTGGCGCACGCTCGGTCCGGCCGGCGGCACCTTGACTGTCTTGCTGGCCGACCCGGTTGCGCCGCTTGGCATCCTGTACGCCGGCAGCGATGTCAATGGCATGTTCGTCAGCAAGGATGGTGGCAGCACCTGGACGTCGGCCAACAGTGGCATGGGCGGCGGACGCCATATTCATGCGCTGGCGAGCCTGGGCAGCTTTGTCTATGCCGCGACCGATGACGGCGTTTATTTTTCGAGCGCAGGGGGCACACCGGCCTGGAGCCGCCTGCAGTCGCCGCAGACTGTGGATCCGGCGCCTGCGTGTGCCATCAGCATGCTGCAGAGCGCTAAGTCCACTTTGTACATGGCGGCGGCGTGTGAACCCAATGTCTATGCCACTGGTGACGCGGGTCGCAGTGCGCCGACCTGGGTCACGACCCCTTTGCCCTTGGACGCCAATGTGAGCGCACTGGGTTTGCTGGGTGACAGCGTGGCGGTTGGTTCGCAGAGCACCATTTATCGTCAGGATGCCAATCAGAACTGGATCAACAGCGAAGCCCTGATTGATGTGGACGGCTTGCCCGTGCTCTCGGGCCTGGCGGGTGAGCAGTTGGTAGCGCTCGTGTCGACTTCCCGCTGGGCGTTCAGTTGCACGCTGGCGGGCCTGGTTTTTCAAGCCGACCTGGCCCCGGGTGGGCTGCTGAGTTGGAGTCGTCTGCAGTTCTCCAGCGCGACTGAACCCCTGTCCTGCAACGGCCTGGCGCTTGCCAGGGTTGGCGCGGGAACGCAATCCGTGCTGGCCATGGCCAGCGGTGACGGTGCTTTTGTTTCGTCGGTGTTCGACGACAGCACCGTGTCGGCACCGGGATTGGTACCCGGGCCCGCCTTCGCGATGGGCCAGTCGGTTCGCGCAGCATTGCAGGTCGATCCGGCCGCTCGCTCCAGTTTGCTATGGGCTGCCGAGTTCGGTCTGTATGCGAGTAGCGCAGCGGATTTGACCCAGAGCACGATACTGAGTCTGTCAACCCCGGCCCCGCTCAATGGCCCGGCCCGGGTCGATGCCCCCAGCCAGCGACTCAATAACGTGCAGGTACAGGATGTCGCACAACTCGGAACCTTGCTGTTTGCCATCGCACAGACCGGTACCGGTAGCTATGTTGACGTGATGGTGAGTGCCGATCAGGGTGCCAACTGGACCCGCACCCAACTGACCGGGCTGCTCCCAATGGTCATTCATGCCCTGGCGGCAGACAGCGTGCACAACGTGCTGTACGTGGCGACGAACCAGGGCGTCTACTACCTGTCGCAGGGAACGGGTCCATGGACGCTGCTGGGCACCGTCTACGACGTCAGGGCACTGGCCGTGGGGGCGCAGGCACTCTACGCTGCGGGTGGACTTGTGGACAACGGCATCCTGCAACTGCTGCCGTTGGTGGGCGGCGCGCAGTTTGCTGTGATCCAGAACCTGCCGCTTGCCAATTTCAATGCTCAGAGTCTGGTGTTGTCGGGTGCTTCGGTTTATGTTGCCGGATGGATTCGCAATGGCGGTGTTTACGACAATGCGGTCTATGTGGCGAGCGACTTTGTCCCCTCCAACCCGGTGCTGGCACCGGCGTGGCAGATCTTTGGATCAGTGCCCTTCACCAGTGACACGCGCGTGAACAGTCTGGCGGTCGCGCCCGGTGTCGTGTTCATGGGCGGCAGTGGTTTTCTGGTGCAAAACGAAAGCAGTGCCTGGGGCTCGGTTAGCGGTTTTGCTGCACTGCCATTCAGTGATGTCCGCGTCAATGCCTTGGCAGTGGATACGGTGAACCTGTATGTCGGCACGACCGAAGGCTTGTGGGCCATCGGCTTTGCGGATCGAACCGTGAAGAGCCTGGTCGACATGAGCGGCACCGGTGCATCGGCCTTGCCGTCGCGTGTGATCAATGGTTTGCGCTTACTGGGCGGCAGTCTGTTCGTTGCCACCAATGCCGGGCTGGCGACGCCCGTCATTGTGCCGGCGACGGCGCCGGCCGGCAGTGGCTGTTCCATGTCGATGGCCGGCGAGCCCGATCCCTTGCTCTGGCTGTTGGTGCTGGTCGCCGCCCTGCAGATCATGCATGCACGGCGACGGCGTGCGCAGGCCGGTGCGGCTGCACCTGGGACGCAACACGGGTTGATGGAGGATCGAACTTGAATTCCAAGGCAGTAGATTTCAGTTCGGGGGCTGACCGGCCGACCCGCCATGTACCCGAGCTATCCAAAGACCTCTTCGTCTACGCAGCACTGGCACTTTTGATCTGGATTGCGCGCCAGATCAGCCTGCTCAAGTTGTTCAAGCCGCGGGATGACGTCGGCTACTGGCTCGGTGTGGCCGGCGCCGTCATGATGCTGATCCTGTTCAGCTACCCGCTGCGCAAACATTTTCGCTTCGCGCGCAGTTGGGGCCCGGTCAGGCTATGGCTTGTCCTGCACATGGTGTTGGGTGTTGGTGGGCCGCTGCTGATCCTGGTGCATTCGGGTTTCAGGTTTGGATCGATCAATGCCGGCGTTGCGCTGGCGAGCATGATCATTGTTGCGCTCAGCGGCGTTGTCGGTCGCTTCATCTACATGCGTGTCAATCGCGGTCTGCATGGCGAGATCGGAAGTTTGCAGGATCTCAAAGTGCGCGCGGGCCTGGAGCAGGAGGGTGTGCGTTCGCGCCTGAGTTTTGCGCGCGAGGTGGAAAAAACCTTGCTCGATTTCGCGCAGCGCGAACGGGCGGCCGCGCCCAACGGACGCACCTATTTGCGCCGGGTATTCGTTTTGCCGCTGGTGCAGTGGATGGTTTACTGGCGTTGCGCGCGCTTGTTGCGCGAGCCCTCGGCACGGCTGGCCACGCACCTGCAGTGGAACGAGAAGAAAGTGCGCGAGCACCGCCGCCTGGCGCGCAAACTGGTTATGCGCTACCTCAATGCGGAAGTCCGGGTGGCGCAGTTCGGCGCCTATACCTGGATGCTCTCGGCCTGGCATATCGCGCACATCCCCTTCGTTTTTCTGCTGGTGATCAGCACCTTGATTCATATTTTTGCGGTGCACGCATACTGAGGACGGACCAACACCATGTTTTCTATTGGCCGGATCTGGCGCTGTGTTGTTCTGCTCGGATGGGTGTTGGCCGCGCCCTGGACCCTGGCCCAGGGTTTTGAGTCTGTCATGGCGCCGGGCAAACTGTCGCAGGCGCATGCCAAGTACGACGACGACTGTGCCCAGTGCCATGTCCGTTTCAAGCGGCAGGAACAAAGCAGGCTTTGCCTGGATTGCCACAAGGAGACCCGCGCCGATGTCAATGCCCATACCGGGTATCACGGGAAAATAAAGCAGCAGGACTGTCGCGAATGCCACACCGAGCATCAGGGGCGTGATATGCGCTTGTACACGCTGGACAAGAAGCTGTTTGACCACAATCTCACGGACTACCCGCTCAAAGCCAAGCATCAGAAAGTTGAGTGCGAAAAGTGCCATGTGGCCGGAAAGCTGTACCGCAAGACCCCCGACACCTGTGTTGCCTGCCATCGCAAGGACGACAAGCACAAGGGCTCACTAGGCGACACGTGCGCGGACTGCCATGACACGGCCAGTTGGAAGGAGGCCAAATTCGACCATGGCAAAACCAAATTCGTCCTGAGTGGCAAGCACGTTGACACCAAGTGCGAAGCCTGCCATTCCAAGGGTGTTTACAAGGACACGCCAAAGACCTGTTTCGCCTGCCACCAGAAGGATGACGAGCAGAAGGGGCACAAGGGACACTTCGGTGAAAAATGCGAAACCTGCCACGGCGCCAAGGCCTGGAAGACCACGACCTTCAACCACGATCTCGATACCAAGTATGTTCTCAATGCCAAGCACCGCAGCGTCAAGTGCACGGCCTGCCACACGGGGGACCTGTACAAGGTCAAGACCAGCAAGGAGTGCTATGCCTGCCACAGCAAGGACGACAAGCACAAAGACAGTTTGGGGCGCGACTGCGCCAAGTGTCACAACGAGAAATCATGGAAGGAGTCCCCCGGCTTTGACCATGCCAAGTCCGATTTCCCGCTGCTGGGCAAGCACGTCAAGGTGGAGTGCAAGTCCTGCCACGAAAGTGCTTTGTACAAGCAGGCGAGCAAGGAGTGCGTGGCCTGCCACAAAAAGGACGACAAGCACGCGGCCAACCTGGGTGTGAAATGTGCCGACTGCCATACCGCAAACGATTGGAAGGCCACGCGTTTTGATCACGACAAGTCACGCTTTCGCCTGCAAAACGCACACAAGGGGCCGAAGGCCAAATGCGAGTCCTGTCACAAGGATCTCAAGAGTTACCGCGACACGCCGATGGAGTGTGTGGCTTGCCACAAGAAAGACGACAAACACGAGGGCCAGATTGGTCCCAAGTGCGGCGCCTGTCACAGCGATCAAAACTGGAAGATTGATCGTTTTGATCACAACCGGACACGCTTTGCGCTGAGCGGGCGTCATAGCCTGGCCACTTGCAAGAATTGCCACGAGACGCTGCGTTATCGGGATGCGCGGCGCGACTGTGCGGCCTGCCACCTGAAGGAAGACAAGCACAAGCTGACGCTAGGGCAGCGCTGCGAAAGTTGCCACAATGCGCGCGCCTGGAAGTTGTGGGATTTTGACCATGACACCGGCACCAAGTTCCGGCTGGACGGCGCGCACCGGGCGCTGGCCTGTGTCAGTTGCCATCGTGAGCCAGCGCCGCCCGGCAAGGCAAGCGCAGCGCTGGCAATGAACTGCTACGCTTGTCACCGCAGCAGCGATCCGCATCAAGGGCGCTTCAGCACACGCTGCCAGCAGTGTCACGTGAGCGAAAGCTGGAAACAGATCAAACATTGAAGACTTCAACCCGCATCAAAGCACCCATGGATCACGATATTGCCGCTTTCCGCAAACAACTTCTTCAACTTGACGAACTGCGCACTGGCGGTTCCCTCACAGCCGAGCAGTACGAACAACAAAGGACACAGATCGAGCGCCAACTTCTGGACTGCGTGCTGCGTGCGCCAAACGCACCGGTGGCCTTACGCCAGCGTCCGGTTTGGCAATGGGCGGCGGCGCTCGCCGCATTGGTGCTGATCGTGGCCGCTGTCATTTATGGGGTCAAGCGACCTGCGGCCAGCGGCGTTGCTGCCGGTTCCACGACCAGTGTTCCGCATGCCCTGGGCACAACGCCGGCACCGCATGCGGCCAGTTCCGACCAGATGGGGGCCATGATCGACAAACTGGCGGCGCGCCTGAAGGACAAACCCGGTGACGCTGCCGGTTGGGCCATGCTGGCGCGCTCGTACGGCGCGTTGGGACGCGCAGACGAGGCGGTCGCGGCTTATGCCAAGGCGCTTGAACTGAGCAAGGATGACGCCGGCTTGCTGGCCGACTACGCCGACGCGCTGGCGGTCAAGAACAACCGGGTTTTGAGCGGTGAGCCGATGAAACTGATCACGCGTGCTTTGGCTCTCGATTCGCGCAACGTCAAGGCGCTGGCGATGGCTGGCAGCGACGCCTTCGAGCGCAAGGACTATCCGGCTGCGGTCAGGTATTGGGATCAGGTGGTGGCCCTGGGCGGTCCCGGCAACCTGTTTGCGCAGCAGATTCAGCCCAGCCTGGCGCAGGCGCGCCAAGCTGCCGGACTTCCGCCCGCCGCATCGGCCAGCGGGCCGGGCTTGCCCAAACGCTAGTCTTAAGAGCAGGGCGGAACAGCCGTTTGCTTGTTATTCGTTGTGTGATACGGCGCAAATTCGGTGTAAGGTTACGGTTGCGGCACCGTGGGTGCCTGTTGCTTCATCTGTAACCCATGAATTACCTGTATCTGTACCTGCTCGTCATTGGCCTGATCGTGGCCTTTTACATCCGGCGCCACAGGCGCATTCACACCGCCCATACGTTCCAGTTGAACGAGTCGATCGCTAGCGGACTGGCGGAGCCACCGTCCCTGCATCCGGTAGTTGACCTGTCACGCTGTATGGGCTCAGGCGCTTGCGTCAAGGCCTGTCCCGAGCGCGCGCTAGGCGTCGTTAACGGCAAGGCGGTTCTGATCAATGCGGCGCATTGCATCGGGCATGGCGCCTGTCTGGATGCCTGTCCGGTGGAGGCGATCAAGCTGGTGTTTGGCACCGAAAAGCGGGGTGTGGACATTCCCAACATCAGTCGGCACTTTGAAACCAATGTCCCGGGCATCTTTATTGCTGGCGAACTCGGCGGCATGGGCCTGATTCGCAAGGCCGCCGAACAAGGGCGCCAGGCGATGAACGCTATCGGCAAGAAGAAGTCCGGCAGCGCCGGTGCCGATTTCGACGTGCTGATTGTCGGCTGCGGTCCGGCCGGCATATCGGCCGGGTTGTCGGCGATTGAACAGAAGATGCGCTACAAGATTGTGGAGCAGGAGGACTCGCTGGGCGGCTCGGTTTACCACTATCCACGGCAGAAAATTGCCATGACAGCGCCGGTTGAACTGGCCATCATCGGGAAGATGCAATTTGCCGAAGTGCAGAAGGAAAAACTGCTGGAATTCTGGCAAGACGTGGTCAAGAAGACGGGGTTGGAAGTGAGCTTTCGCGAGCGCATGGAACTGATTGAAAAAACCGGCGACGTGTTTCGCGTGAGCACCAACAAGGGCAGCTACACGACACGCGCTGTGCTACTTTCCATGGGGCGCCGCGGCACGCCGCGCAAACTCGATGTGCCGGGCGAAGAGTCGCACAAGGTGATGTACCGCTTGGTCGATCCGGCGCAATTCAAGGGCCAGGCGGTGCTGGTGGTTGGTGGCGGCGACAGCGCACTCGAAGCTGCCATTGCCCTGTCGAAGGAAGAAAACACCGATGTCATTTTGTCCTATCGCAGCGCCGCGTTTTCGCGCGTGAAACAGAAGAACCGGATGCTGCTTGAGCAGCAGCAACTGGCCGGGCGTTTGCGCGTCATGCTCAATTCAAGCGTGAAGCACATTCACGACAAGCAGGTTGAGATTGAATTTGAAGGCAAGACGCAGTCGTATCGCAACGACGCCGTCATCGTTTGTGCCGGTGGCCTGCTCCCAACGCCCTTGCTGCAAAAAATCGGTATCCAGTTCGACACCAAATTTGGGACGGTTTAAACAGGCCCCCAAGTTGTCATCCCGGACCCCAAGGTGTCATCCCGGACTTGATCCGGGATCCATGCCTTTTGACCGTTCTACGCGAGCATGGATTGCGGATCGAGTCCGCAAGGACACAAATCCAGTGCCGCCTCAGCCCTGCGCCACCGGCCGCGCGGGGTCGCTGCACCACTCGCTCCAGCTGCCGGCGTAGAGCGCGGCGCGGCCCAGACCGGCGACTTCCATGGCGATGATGTTGGGCACGGCGCTGACGCCGCTGCCGCAGTGATGCACCACGCTGGCAGCGTCGCGACCGGCCAGCAGGGCGTCAAATTCGGCTCGGAGTTGGTCCGCTGGTTTGAACTTTCCGTCCGCATCCAGGTTCATGGCAAAGGCCCGGTTGAGCGCGCCCGGGATGTGGCCGGCCACCGGGTCCAGCGGTTCGACTTCGCCGCGAAAACGCGGTGCACCACGGGCGTCGATCAAAGTCTGCACTGGGCGGCCCAGCTTGCTGAGCACGTTCTCGGTTGTGGCCAGCACGGCCTTGGCCGGCGACAAAGCAAACCCGGATCGGGTACTGTGTATGCCGGGGTTGGCGGCGGCGCCACTGCCGAGCGCGCCGTCACCAGCCTGCCAGGCCTGCAAACCGCCATCGAGCACGGCCACCGCCTCGTGGCCAGCCCATTTGAGCATCCACCATAAGCGGCCGCAATAGTTGCAGCCCTGGCGGTCATAGACCACGGCCTGCATGCCGTTGTGAAAGCCGATGCTGCCGAGCCAGGCTGCGAACGCTTCGCGTGCGGGCAGCGGATGGCGCCCGCCCGATGCCGCGCCACTTGCGCCTTTGGCTGCACTCAGGTGCCGGTCCAGATCGGCGCGCACGGCGCCTGCGATATGCGCTTGCTGGTACTGGCGTTCACCGGCGTCAGGCTCCATCAACTCGAAGCTGCAATCAAACACCATGCAGGGCTGCTTGCTTGCGAGCAGGGTCTGCAATTCGGGAACAGAAATCAGGGCGGTGTACATGGCAGGAACTCGCTTTCAGTTTCAATCTAGGTTCAATGTTCTTCAGCCGGGGCCCCCGGCAGGGCGCGCGTGCGCAGCACGGTGGCGGCCAGGCCGCTGGCCACGATCAGGGCCATGCCGGCCCAGCCGATCAGGGGGATGTGGTCACCGAACAGCAGCAGGCTGTAAAAGGATGCAAAGACGATGCCGGCGTATTGCAGATTGGCCACCAGCAGGGTCGAACCCCGGCTGTAGGCGCGCGTCATGCACCACTGGCCGAGCGACGCCAGAATACCAATCGGCACCAGCCAGATGATGGCTGGCCAGCTCGCAGCGCTCCAGTCGCTCAGACCCGAAAACAAGGTGCCGATGGCGCCGACCAAGGTCGAGCCCACCGCGAAATAGAACACGGTGCGACCTTCGGGCTCGCCGATGCGACCCAGTGCGGTGACCTGCAGGTAGGCCAGCGCCGAACCCATGCCGGAGAGCAAACCAATCAGCCCGGCAAACAACTGGTTTTGTTCCAGCGTCGGGCGCAGCAGCATCACCACGCCGACA